>JAUHYX010000254.1 GCA_030426285.1 bacterium | reverse complement strand
GTTGTGCAAAACGACGGGAAATTGCTATGCCCTGCTCACTCATACCAAAAGAAACCAGCACATACTTGCCGAGACCAGTCCACCGAGTCTCGCAGAACTCTTGCCTCAAAAGCAATGCAGTTGTGCCCGAAACATGTTCGACACCGCTATCGTCGATAGTGCGTGAATCGCTCCCCGGGATATGGTGCACAATTGTGTTAGCACCGTAATCTGAACTACTAAAATCATCGACAACAACGGTCCGCACGCCAGAAGCTGTCAAGAATTGAATGTCAGTTTTTGCCACACTATAGTCATCGAATACTACTGTGGCGTACGTACTTTGCAATAGCTCTGTACTAAGTGGTTCATCGGGTCGGCGATTGATGATATCCACATGGCACTTTGAGCATATCAGGTCACGAAGTGCATTCATGCGCATTGTGTGACCATGACCAATGTCAATTCCATGTGCCGCTATCAGAGCCACGGACTTCATGTTTCATTGCGATGCATGTGTAAGACGGCTCGGGCAAGATCCAAATCTTCGCGCTCATCAATATCAATTGATCTCAGCTTTGGCATTTCGTAAGCAATCGAATTTTCGTTCACATACGTACCGCTTTCTACCATGGCAGGCGTAAGAACCGAAATGGCACCGTTTGAAACCACTGCAGGTGGGTGTTTATCGGAACCAAGGACGGCTAGTTCAGGGAATCTGCGTTGAAGTCTTTTATCTTTCGATATATCAAATGCATATCCAACTGGAAAAAAATATTCACATACTGACATCACGGCATCGTATTTCCCATCGGTTGCTAGTTGAACTGCTTGCTGGATGTCGTGTACGGCTCTAAGGGGACTTGTTGGTAGGAGCAAACACACATAGTCAACGCGCAGCTCAAGGTCTCGCAGCACTTCTGCGCACACTTCTAGCACCTGCACATCGTCAGACGAGCCGTGTACTGAACGCTGGTGAATCCTCACCCCCTGCAAATGATGCAAATATCGTTCTGGTTCTTCAGCATCTGTTGTTACGATTACCTGTTTGAACTTGCCAGACTCCAAAGCCATGCGCGCCGCTCTGGCAACGAGAGTTTCACCATCGAATTCTACAAAGTTCTTTTGTGGAAAGCGCTTTGAGCCCCACCGTGCCGGTATGATTGCAATCACATTCACGCTTCGAAAAACTCCTGTATGCTTTCGACAACAAACTGCTGTTGATTCTGTGTAAGAGTAGGAAAAATTGGAAGCGACAAGCAGCGACTATAGTATTTCTCAGCCTCGAAGCAGGACGTATCGCGATAGCCGTTTTGACGGTAGTATGTCAAGCAATATGTAGGAACATAGTGTACCTGCACCCTGATGTTACGAGAGTGTAGGGAGTCATACAATTCTCTACGTCTATCGGTTTGAATAACATACAGGTGGTAACTGTGATTGATATTATCTGGCACCTGAGGACACTGCACAAACTGCGATAATTCTTCGGTATACGTAGCGGCAATTCTCTGACGGGCCGCAATATTTTCATGTAGTCGCGCTAGTTGCGACATTCCCAAGGTACATTGTATGTCAGTTATGCGATAGTTGTAGCCAAGATCGCGAATATCATAGCGCCATGGTTCATCTGAACGCGCATTGGCGGTAATGCCATGAGAGCGCTTTCTCTGATGGCGCACATATTGTTTGCGGTGTCGTGTGGTAATAGCTCCTCCCTCACCCATTGCGATATGCTTCACAGGATGAAACGAGAACACACTCACGTCTGCCAACGTGCAGTCGCCACTATAGTTCTTCACATTACCCTCGCCGAGACGCCATGCTCCGGGAGCGTGGCAAGCATCCTCAATCAACCATAAACCATATTCGTCACATATCTCACGCAATTCTCCAAGCGGAGCTGGATAACCTGCAAACGACACCGCGATTATGCCTTCAATTTCGCTACCATTTTCTTCGAGCGCTTGGCGAACTGACGTAGGACAGATACACAGAGTCGCGGGATCGATATCAACAAATACAGGAATGCCGCCGCAATACACTATACTGTTCGCTGTAGCAGCAAATGTGATAGGTGTAGTTACTACTTTCTTGCCAGGTGTTAGTAGTCCATCAACAGCCAAATGCAAACCAGCGGTCCCAGATGATACTGCGGTGGCAAAAGGAGCATGCACGGCTTCGGCAAATTGTTTTTCGAATTCACCAACTTTCGGACCCTGGGTGAGCCAGTCACTATGCAATACTTCTACGACGTTCTCAATGTCGGTGTCCGTAACAAATTGCTTGCCATATGGTATCGGCTTCATATCAGTACACTATGTCGATAGTATTGAGCAGTTCTTTCAAATCACCTACACTCAACCATTGCAGATTGGTATCTGAGCTATAACAAAAGCCTTGTTCTACTAGTGATCCTCCTTGCGTCAAGTGAGTCGCTGAGTTCCACCAATCAAATTGAGGATAGATCACGTAGTGGTTGTCGTATTCATATGTCGAGAACGAGTCCTCTGGTGTGATCATAACTTCGTGCAGTTTTTCGCCAGGACGTATCCCAACATGATCGATAGAGGCCTTTTCGTCGACTGCTCTGACAAGATCTGGAATGGTAAAAGAGGGAATTTTCCCAACATATACTTCTCCTCCTTTGCTATCGCGAATAGCTCTCAGGACCATATCTACACCCTCTTGCAGAGAGATCCAAAAGCGAGTCATACGTTCATCGGTTACCGGATACGAAGTCACACCTTTGTTGCGCAGAGACAGGAAGAACGGAATGACTGAGCCTCGCGACCCGGCCACATTGCCGTAGCGCACGACGGAAAACGTGGTCTTGCGTCCTCCTGCATATGCATTGGCCGACACAAATAGTTTGTCGGACACCAGCTTGGTAGCACCGTAAAGGTTGACAGGGCTCGCGGCTTTATCCGTAGATAGTGCAACAACGGTTTCAACACCGCGGTCGATGCATGCATTGATCACATTTTCGGCACCATTGATATTGGTGCGAATGGCCTCAACTGGATTGTATTCCATGAGTGGCACATGCTTGAGCGCTGCTGCATGAACAACCACATCCACCCCGTGCATAGCTCGGTACAAGCGGTCTTTGTCGCGAACATCACCAATAAAAAAGCGCATCACATCGGAATGTTGTGACAATTCAGCCTTCATGTTGTACTGTTTGTATTCATCGCGTGAGAATACAATTACTCGCTTCGGATTGTAGTCGCGCAACACCCTGCGCACAAACGTTTGTCCAAAAGACCCCGTTCCACCAGTGATGAGGATGCTTTTGTTGTCCAGCATAGTTGATGTTCCATTGTGAGAATGTACGCAATGAGAGAAACAACAACCGTGCCGAAATAGGCTAAGTATCAGAGCTAGTAGTGAAATGGAAGGGGGAAATGCACAGCAGGACGCAATGTGTTATAGGCGGAGATCGCGGTTTCCATACACTGTGAAACCATCACTATTCAGCAATGTTTCTTTGTTGTACGGCAGGTCGGCTCCATGGACTTCTACAGATCCACCAGCAGCGCGCACAATAGCATGCCCGGCAGCCGTGTCCCATTCAGAGGTGGGATTAAACCGAGGGTAGATATCTGCTTTGCCTTCGGCCATCCGGCAAAACTTTAAAGAGGATCCATAGTTGATGGAGTCTTGAATGCCATTGAGAGACAAAAAGGCGTCCATCAGCTCACCGCGGTGGCTCCGGCTGCAGATTGCCTTGACCAGCCTCCCGTTCCGACCGGCGTGGATCTCGGTTTCAAATTTATAGGCGATACCCCCTTCTGCAGAATACATCTCTTCGCGGACAGGTACGTAAATCACGCCCAACACGGGCTGCTGCGCCTTGAGCAGGGCAATGTTTACGGTGAAGGAATCCCGGCCCTTGATAAACTCCTTGGTGCCATCCAAGGGGTCGACCAGCCAATAGGTATCCAATGCTGCTCGGTCCATGCGGGGGTCAAAAGTCTCTTCGGAAACGATGGGGTAGGGGGCTAGCTGCTTAAGGCCCTCTTCGATCACCTTATTCGCGGCAAGATCGGCCTGGGTCACAGGCGAACCATCGCCTTTCTCCTCGACTTTGATATCGCTTTTAAAATACCTCATGATCACATCCCCAGCCGCCTGAGCAATGTCGGCCACCTCTTGCCTTAAACTCATAATTCCACCAATTTTAAAATCTGCTTGCCATACTTTTTGTATTTGCCCGGCCC
>JAUHYX010000253.1 GCA_030426285.1 bacterium | reverse complement strand
TTCTTCGATACGCGCATCGGCACGGTCAATTTTATTTATCACAAGAATGATTTTCAAGCCTTTTTCCAGCGCTTTCTTCACTACAAAGCGCGTTTGAGGGAGTGGACCTTCAGACGCATCAACGAGCAGAATGGCTCCATCTACCATGGTAAGGCTTCGTTCCACCTCACCACCAAAGTCGGCGTGACCCGGTGTATCAACAATATTGATTTTCGTTTCACCATAGTGGATTGCAGTGTTTTTGGCGCTGATAGTGATACCGCGCTCTCTCTCAAGGTCCATGGAATCCATAACCCTGTCGGCCATTTCTTGGTGTGCGGCAAATGTTCCGCTCTGGCGCAACAATCCGTCAACCAACGTCGTTTTTCCGTGGTCAACGTGTGCGATAATTGCGATGTTGCGCAGTGTGTCTTTTCTCATTGTTCTGTTCCGAGTCCCAAAACCGTTACTTGATAAACCATATCTCTTCAATTACTTCATTTTCAACTCGATACATTGCAATAGCTGTAAAGGGAGCTCCTCTTCCAGTCGCGTACTCTGTATCGATCACAACATTACCCTGTTGCGTGCGCTGAGTTACCTCGGCGTGCAGGTTCGGATACTCGGCGAACATTGGTTCGTACCGAGCACGCATAGTGTCGTGCCCCTCAAACAAAAGTTGAAGGTTTGGAAACGACCAAACCTTCACATTCTGTGAGTAATTGAGCATAAACGCTTCAATGTCCCCTGCATTGTATGCTTCGAGCTGTCGTTGTACTGGGTCGACAACCGCCATAGAATTATTGTCCTTTCTTCACATCAACCAATTCTACTTCAAACACCAATGTAGAGTTCGGTGGGATGCGTTGGTTGCCGTTCTGACCATAGCCTAGTTCGGAAGGAATGCAGAACTCAAATTTGTCGCCGGCTTGCATGAGCATCAAACCTTCAGTGAATCCAGGGATAAGGCCACCAACTGGAAATGTTGCCGGACTCCCTGGCTTTGTTTGGTCAAACACAGTGCCATCTGCCAACATACCTTTGTAGTACACAACTGCTTGATCATTGGCTTCAGCTTTTGCTCCACCCTCGCCGCGTTGGATGATGCGGTACATCAAGCCTGAGGCAGTTTCTACAACGCCATCACGGTCGCGGTACTCACTCAAAAACGCTTGTGAAGCCGCCTGAGTTTTTGCCATCATTTCAGATTGACGGATACTGTCGAAGCGACGAATTTCTGCAACCATCTCTTCCTCGGTCATTTTCAACTCATCTTTCATCATATCCATCATACCTGCAATCACGGCCTCAGGCAATACTGTGATGGAGTCGTTGAGGAGTTGTTTGGTGAAATTCGCACCGATTGCGTAATTAAACCGCACATCGTGGTTGTCTGCTTTTGCAACTTCTGTTTGCGAAACTGGTTGAACGCCGCCGCCACCTTGTTGGCAAGAAAGCATCGTGCCCGCCATGGCGATTCCAACAAACACCTTGGATAAATTCTTCATGTGATTCCCATCTGTGAACATTTTTCAAACCGAAAGTTACTGCGCTTGCATGCGATTACCAAGAAGTGACACCGATGCGGCATTTCTGCCTCAACGCGAACGAGTTTCTTTTGGTATATTGAGCCATGAAATCTGGCATCTCAATACTGCTGCTGTCATGCTTACTGTTTCCCTTTCAAGCCCAGGGACTCACAATTCCGCCACTCTCAGATGGTGCAACTCTTAGTTTGCTAACAACGGCTCCGGGTGACGAAGTGTATTCGCTGTTCGGGCATTCTGCAATTCGCATCAAAGACGATAAACAAGGCATTGATGCGACCTTCAATTGGGGGACATTTGATTTCAGCGACGATTCCTTTTTCACGAATTTCGCGCTGGGTCGCTTGGACTACATTCTTTCGGCTTCGTCCATGCGTCACTATGTTCGTTCGTATTCTGCGCTGCAGCGCCAAACCTATGAGATTGTACTGCAGCTCTCTCCCGCTCAGCTTGAGTCTGTTCGCACATTGCTCAACACAAACTTGCAACCTCAAAATTTGCGCTACCGGTACGACTACTACCGAGACAATTGTGCTACTCGCATTCGCGATTTGTTTGTGAACGCGCTCGGTAGCGATTTAATATTGCCAACACAAATTCATCTGCCACAACTGAGCTATCGGCAGTGGACCGATAGGTATGCCCTAGCAGTCTCCCCTTGGGCTGATGTGGGGATAGATCTGGCATTGGGTGTGCAAACAGATCATGTCAATTCGTACTACGAAGCCATGTTCTTACCAGATAACTTAGAGCATGTGCTGCGAAAGTGCATGGTAAAAAATCGCAATGGCAAAGTTGTTCCCTTTGTGAAGCAGCGCAATCTTATCACTGAAGGCTATGTTCGAGCACCCGTCGCTTGGTACACAAGGCCGGTCCCACTGCTATGTGTCTTGCTCATTGGTGTTGTGTGGCTGACATACCGCGATTACCGCCGTGCCAAAATTTCTAGGTGGATAGACGTTTTCGTATTTGGGATTCCTGGACTCCTTGGGTTGTTCTTGACATTCCTGTGGTTCGGAACGAGTCACGAGTTTGCAGCGTGGAATTTTAATCTTTTGTGGGCTTGGCCAACACATACTCTGTTTATTGCAATTGCGAAACGGCCAAATGTTTCCAAATTGTATCACTTGGCAACAATATCAATTTTGTCAGGGATAGTGATCTTTTGGTTGTTGTTGCCGCAGCGACTCCCAGATGCAGCCTTACCAATCTCGATAATGATTTTGTGCAGGTCGCTTTTGCGTCTGATGCCTGAAAAACAACGAAGAATTAAGCCGGTTTTAACAGTGTAGAAACTTGTTGGAGGAATTGACAATGCAACCGCATATACCTGACAATGCAATGGTGCACATGGTACGAGAAGGGGAACACAAACAGTTCAATTCTCTGCGCGCATCTGGAACTCAATGCTCGCTGGAGAACGTCAACCTTCGTGGCGTTGATTTGCGCCTGTTCAATCTCGATGGAGTGTCGTTGCGCGGAGCATACTTGAGAAATGCGGACTTGAGGGGACTAGATCTGCGCTCTTGCAATCTCGAGGGAGCTAGCCTGAAAGATGCCAAGATTTCCGGCACCTTTTTTCCAGCGGCCATTGCCGCAACCGAAATTCAATTGAGTATGACACATGGATCGCGGCTGCGACACACATTGTAGAGCAGCCAACTAGCACAGCAACCTATATAAAACAAAAAAGGCGAGTATCTCATCGATACTCGCCTTTTGTCTTTTGGTCGAAAACGTGCTCCGACTTGCGTCTGTAATTATCTCGTGATAACCACGCGAACTGTCTTCTCGAAGCGACCGGCCTTCATCGTAATGAAGTATGCGCCATTTGAGAGTGTTGTTGCATCAACCACAGCTTTGTAATCGCCTGCATCAACTCTTCGGTTCACGAGCTTGTTTACAAGTGTACCGTCAGACTTAAACAAGCTGATTTCAGTAAATGTAGAATATGCAACACCAAAGTCGACATCAAAAGTGTTACTCACAACTGCACTTGGAGTAGGATCCGAAAGGGTCATGTTTCCATCGTGCTCTTCAATTGGACGAACTTCGGCCAAACAGAAGTCTGCAAGCTCTAGGAAGTCACCTTCAGTTGTTGGGAATACACACTCTGCTCTATCGTACAAACCGCCGTCTTCACTCAATACCAAGCCCAATGGCAATGTTGTGGCTTTGCTATGAAGCAAGAGTTCAAATTTGAACGTACCAATTACGCCTTGAGGCAGTGCTAAACTGTTATTGCTAAGGTTCACAGTTAGAGTTTCAATCTCGCCGTAAACACTGCTATTCACAACAACTGTCCAGCCCAAGCCTTCCAAGTCTGCGAAATTAGAAGACTCAAATGCAAGCGTAGTGCGATCAAATTGAACTTCGAGTTCTACCTGTCTCAGGCCAGCACCGCCAGTATTGTCCGTGTAGATCAAGTCTACCTCAGGCATTTCTCCCGGCACTCCGGTACCACCTTTGCCATCAAGTGAAAACACTACTGGTACAGAGTATGTTTCTGCGTCAAGACGAACTACACCCGAAGGACCACCGTTCGCAACTTGAACTTCTGCTCTGGCAGTGTAAGTCATATCTGGACCATACGTACCATTAAGCGGCGTGAATGTCACTTCAATCAGCTCAGTTTCTCCAGCACGAACAATTCTTCCGGCAGGATCTTCAATTGTGAACGCTTCCCACTGGTCTTGTTGAATGAGTGTAATACTCTCAATTTCGTAATCGGTGCTACCAGTATTCTCAAC
>JAUHYX010000015.1 GCA_030426285.1 bacterium | reverse complement strand
GATTTGTGCACCAGTAAGTTTATCGTACCACGTAACTTCCCATTCGGTACCATCCTCATGAGCGAGGAGGCGGAAATAGTCACCGCGATCTTCTCGTTCATATTCAACTGTAATGTATTCTTTACCCCAAGCCTGAGTTGGCCAAGGCATCTCAACCAGGTAGTCTCGCGAGGCAAATCCAACGGTTGTTGGCAAGATGGTACGCATGTGAAAAGACAAGAAGCCAACTGGTTTTGAAGCTAGAACTTCCGATCCAGCGAGGTCAAAACTGCGATCTTGTCCATTTCCACGTACCATATACGTTTCACCTTCATTCAGCGTCACTGAAATCACATCGCCGATAGAACGACCATGCACGGTGGGACCGGTACCCTGGCCACGCAAGAAAATGCGTACTTGCGTACCATCTTCCTTCGCAACAATCACCATACCGTTACCGCGAGCGGTAGTTGGACTACCTTCGTAATAATCGTAATACGACACGTGACGATAGCGTTTGCCCCACACATTGGTTGGAATAGCGAGGTAACCTTCAGATGTGTAATGACGTGCAGACATCACATAAACAGAAAGAGGTTGATCGGCAGTAATCTTAATTCCTTTATTCGTGATGGCCTCAGAGGCGCGAACCTCCATCCCCCAGTTCATGGTACCGTCAGCAGTTGTAAACGTCGTAATTTCCATTGCTTTGAGCTCTTTCGTATACGAAAGACCCAAACCAGGAACTTCCAACGTCACATCTGTATCTGCTGCTGAAGTCACATAGACTTCGAGTTGACGAGCCTGCCCGTATCCGTCGTACTCGTTAGGCGGGATTGCTATCCAAAATTCTTTCCCTTGCGGGGTGTTGTTTAGCATCTCTGCAGCAGTCGGCACATTGGAAAACTTCCCTTGTGCATTGGCTAGAGGAGCTGACAGAAACAGGGCCAGCAATACAAGCCCCAACTTTGTCACAAATCTCATGGTTACTCCATACATATTATATAGTATCGCATTTTACTTCTCGATTCAGTCGCAACAGCGGCTATGCGCCAAACAAACAAAACGCATTTGGGCACATACAAATAAGAACACCCAATTCACAAATGCGTTACTCGCAGCTAATCTTGACGCAACCAATAAGTTAGAAAAATTTGACTTGCAAAAGAAGGGAATTGTTGAGGGATGAAAATCACCCAGATTTGCTCAAATCAACTCATGCGATATTCTATTTTTCTGAATCTGCCCTTCCTGAGCAAGCATCCAAGCAACGAGGTAGCAGAGTGTCGAGAGAATCAGTACCACCCAGGCTCCGAAGTATGCTAACCCGATGACAAGTAGGTGTTTTCTCCAATTGTAGTGCCCATCCATGAAGTCATATAGTTCGCGAAGAGGGACGTCATTGTGCGCAACAAAGATATATCCAAAGCTTGCAACAATAAGCAACAGCAAAGAGTTGCGTGTCCAACTTCGTTTCAGTTCTTGCATTGAGGTAATCAAAGGAAAGAGCAACACGCCAAGTGCGGCGCCAAAGAGTAAAACCGGAATGCGCATTCCTAGCACGAGTTTCTGCCACATCGACAACTCAGGCGTTACAGTTGCAAAGAGGACACCAGTGGCATTGGTGTCCAGCAAAACCGAGGCAGATTCGGCTTGAAAGTTAACATGCAAAGGTCTACCGGTGTCAGCACCCAACGTGCCACCTGCCACACGATAAACATAGGACCGAGTCCAATCATCGGTAACAATCCTTGGTGCGAGCGAGTACCGTACATGAAGCCTGGCGTTGCTGGCTTGCGTACCGTCAATGCTAGCGTACACACAACCCGCGGCAGCTACATCGACATCATCTCTTGAGTGCAACCGCCATTGCAGCGTAGGATCCATTTCTAGTATTGCAAACTGGTTCGTTCGAAGTGAATCGAGAACGTCCACCGAAGTTGTATCAATCAATGCTATTGTATCTCGTCCAACCATGAGGCACATTTCAACATCCATTGAAGACAAGTGACGAGAAATATAGATCCAAACATCCACCGTATCGGTATTTGACAATTCAGTTGGGCCAAACACACGCTCTACATGAACATCAAATGCCTTTCTCCCCACAACTAGCGTGGTACCAACTTCCTGCCATTCAACATTACTCGACAACTCACTGTGGTATTCCGCTGGCTCGACGTAGTAGCCAGATTCATCCCCATACTCATAAACAATGCAGTCTTTGGGCATGTCTACATAGTGCATTGAGTCAATTTGTGCGTGCAGGGCAGTGCAAAAGGCGAGAAACAACACAACGAACATGCGCAGCAGATTGTTCATCTCTCCACCCCTTCAAACTTTCTGTTGTGTACCTTCAACTGCCTCTTGTGATAGGATCTGAGAGCCAGAAACGTAAACAACACTGCTTTTGCTACTACCATGACGGTCATGAGCAACGACTGAAATTCTCGATCTACTCGTCTGTCGATCAAAGGAAGCCTAACGGTATAGTCAAGACCACACAAAAACACCACCAAGGTTACCATGAGCAGAGCAATGATGATTGGGTGAGAGACTTTAGTCGAGGCAATGTAAGCAAGGCCTGCTAAGCCTGAGAGGAATAAAGTCAACCCAAAAAGAATACCTTCAAACCCACTAAACAAGAGCCTGACACCATCACTCAAATAATACTGAACACAGCCACCAAGCAATCTGTCATTGATCCAATAGAACAACACGGACAATGCAAACACTCCAAACCTACAAAGCCGTTTTCGAAGCTTTAACTTTTTGGGAATTTTCATTCTGTAAACTAATCCAAAAAATCGACCCTCACTCAAATCCGACAAGCGCGTAGCTTCAACCATGCATTATGCACCAAAGACTACCATTTTGTGATGTTGCCCTATTTGTGGTTCAGACCTAGGGTCACAATAGGATTACGTTACCCAGGATTACGATAGGATTACGCTACCCAGGGTTACGATAGGATTACGCTACCCAGGGTTACGCTCGCAAGGCTCGCTCACCCTGGGCTACTACATTTCACCGCTACGCGGTGATTCCTACATCAAACAAATTTACAACATACAAAACATGCGTGTAGAGACGCGGCGTGCCACGTCACATAAGAACCTAAAACGTAGTCAGATAAACAATGCATCCGGACACTCCGCAGGAGTGTTATGTAGTAGCCCAGGGTCAACGAGCCCTGCGAGTGCAACCCTGGGTAGCGTTAATCTAGTGCAACCCTGGGTGAGCGTCCCCGCCCGTCTCCGCACCATGGAGGGGTGCTAAAAACACGTCAAGAGTCATTGGTGTCGATTCCAACGCTTGATAGCATTGATTCGAACTCCTCGTGAAACGAAATCGTGCCATGGTGTTGTCTCTGATTTCTGATGTATCGAACGACACGGACATAGTCCATTGCGCTAACTGAGAATGCTGCGTATCCAGACTGCCAAGCAAATTCACGTCCAACAAATTTGTTCTGTTTGATCCATTTTGTTGTTGAAACTTTCAGTGTGCGTACAATATCTGCAACACTTTTGTCGCGTGGCATAGATAACAGAATGTGTATGTGGTCTTCAATAGACCCGACTTCAATAGCCTTCCCAGAAAGATTGTTCAAGATACCTGACATGTACATGTGCAACTCAGTTCGAAAATGCTCAACGAGAAATGGATAACGTTCACTAGTTGAAAAAATGACGTGCACGATAATTTTGGAATGACTCTGTGGCATGAGTTTCTCCTCACTCCGGCTCAGGCAATATCGCACGCTCAATATCAAGAATCTACTTGTAGATCGATAACTCCTATTGCACCCTTTCAAACTGCCGTTTTTGATTGTGGTTCGGACCCGGGGTTATACTCGCAAGGCTCGCTCTCCATTTATGGTTCGCACCTAGGGTTACGATAGGAAGACGCTATCCAGGGTTACGATAGGATTACGCTACCCAGGGTTACGATAGGATGACGCTACTTCAACATACGGCTAACCGGCCTCCACTGCCCAGTGAACATCGGTCGCGCGAGTATAAATGAACAAAAAATGGAACTCTCAACCCAAACCAAATCAGGTAATTTCTGTACGGTGTAAGACTATCTAGACAACTGACTCTATGAGAGACTAAAGACCTCCTTGATTTAAAAAAGACTCCAATTGTTCGTTAGGATTTCCGATTTGAGAAACAATAGAATCTCCAATGACTCTAGTCAAAACGACCAATGGTGCTCCTGCTACAGAAAGAGAATGAGTTGTTCCAAATCGATCCAGCGGCTGAATTGAGTCACTGAACACAAATGTATCGGGGCAAGCACCTCCATACGTTGTTTCTGTCAAAGCCACAGCAATGGCTATGCTATCCAACTCGAAAGTATGTACCAATGCAGTATTTTCAACTTCTCCCGCACAGTAATAATACAACAAGAACTCAGGTGAAACATCGTTTTGTCGAAATCTGCTAGACCAAGTAAACAGACTGCTAAATCTTTCTTCGTATAGTCCAGGTTTAATCACTGAGGACAAGTATTTATGGTCCACGTCATTAAGACCTGGAACCGAAGCGAGAGCTACTGATATCGATCGCTGCCAGTTTTCAAACGAGACCTCGTTCAATCGAGTTTCGCTTGTAGGAAAGCTCAAAAATACAAGAATATGGATGAGAAAAACGGGCACAGGTTTGTTTTGAGCCATACACTTAGATCTGATTAATTGAGAGACAAAGGATTTTGGGAAGAATCGTTCTAATATAACCCTGAACCTGAGAAACACTTCACACCATCATTGGCGTGAACAGGCATTATTCCACATCTTTGAGGGAAAAGATACGGAAATTGAAGTTCACCCAATGGGCTAATGTGAAATTGTGTGATTCAGAGTTTGAAACTGCTACTACAGTTGAAAAGACAATTCCTAGAGTGGGACAAAAACGGCAGGTCGTTGGCTGCGTCGCAATGTGTGGTTGCAGGTGTGGCTTCACACAACTACTCCGATTCCAAACAATAGAAGAAACCCACCTCGCTCCGCGATCAAGCAGAGTCAGCATCTCTATGTCAACAAAACGAGCATTGGCTTACTAGTGACCAATAACACGCGAAAATACAAAGATTCTTGCGGTTCAGGTCACACGTCTAGTGACAAAAGAGAATCAGTTGAACACAAACTTACGTGTAGTATCTACTCGTACTTGCAGCGAAACACGGTGTCACGGATTCAGACACATAAAAGAACGTACAGATGGGCAATTTGTGATTCATTTCTTGACAGCATCAATCACTTATTCCGATGCTGACGCTTGTTTCCTTTGATTCTCATAGAAATCAACAATAAACACTAGATCTCTGTTGTCCTTATCAAGTTCTGACTCATCAACTACATATTTTAGTCTCTCAAAAAACGCAGCATCAAGTGATATCTCAGGATATTCCAATAGCGCATCTACGGTATTCGAGAGAAACTTGTCTACTGCCAGAGTGTAATAACCTTGTTGCAGTAAGAACGAAAGAAAATGATACAGTTGAGACCTATCAAACCAAATAAAATCTTCAGGAACCTTTCTCGCAATAACAAGATAGAGCCAAACCAAGTCAAACACCGGTTCCCTTGGCACATTAGGAAAGAACAAACGAGTAAGAAAATTCACAACTGCACTCCGTTGGTTCAACATCAAAATTGCCGCCGTAAATACGAGGTAATATTCAAAGTAAGCTGTTACTTCTTTGCAAGCAGCTAGTTAAATCAAAACAACAAAGCTATTTCCTTTTCAAGACCCAACTGTCCACAAACTGACGTTAGGAATTCTACGATCAGGTACGAATCTAACTCGTAGCTCCGGAATTTTGGTTCTCATAGAAGTCAATTATGAACCTTAGGTTTTTGTCGTGTTTTTTGAGTTTTGATTCACTTACTACGTAGTTCAGTCTCTCCATGAACACATCGTCTAGCGATATCTCCGGATATTTGGTGAGAGCACCTACAGTATTTGTGAGCAACTGATCTACTACCGCAGTATAATCACCTTTAGAGAATAAGTCCAATATGTGTCCATATAGTTCTTCGTTACTAAACCAGCCAAAATCCTCTGGTACTTCTCGCGCAATAACAAGATAGACACCCAACAAGTCGAATGTATGTTCTCTCTTATCAGCAGAAGAAAACAAACGTTTGAGAAACTTCACATCTGACCTCTGTGAGTTCGTTATCAAGTTTTCCGTCTTTTATACAGAAACATTGTTTGAGATAGAGATATTGACTAAGATGGCCACTTCTGCATTCGTACCATATCATACGGGCTCACAGCTAACTGTCAAGAATTGTGGAGTTGGCCACAGATCGGCAATTTCTTTTTTTCCGCCTCTTAGGACCTGCAGATTTTATACTAATCTGACACCTTGGTTGTCCAATGAATGTGAGCAACACATCCTTTCCTGGAAGGACTTTCTTTCTACTCCTTCTTTTCTTTTTTTTTGTAAACAAGAAAATAGTAAGCAATGGATACTGCTGCAAAAATATTAAAGAGGGTACCAAGTGTTTCAGAGAGATTCATATTACACCAAATTGTAAAAATTGCATTATTTCTATGGTTGGCTATTTCATATACAAGTTTTCAAGCTTAAAATTTAATTGGCAACAACATTTCGCATCTATCCACTTTTCCAGCTGTAGAACACTTGAGCATAGTCTAAAACACTTTGGCGTGTTTACTTGAGATTCGTATATGTGTAGTATTAGCCTCATCCTTTCTTGAGTGTACATAAGAAGTGTTCAGCAACGACATTGCCGTAGCAGATTCATTTACAACTAGCCTTTCACCTCAAGGTATTTGTTCACATACTCTCCAAATTCATCTGCCAATGATGGATCGTATTCAACCAAATCATCCCAAAGGCTTACAAAGTTCTTTCGAATAAAGTACTTGGCTGGCCAGAAGAAAAACAACTCAACTAAAGAACAAAACAGACCGAATAACATAACCATGCCGCCAACTTTTTTGCCGATTTCTGCTATCACGTCTCCCAAGTAAGTGGCGCAAACGAAGCCGAATACCATGCAAAGAATCCCTGGCTTGTCGAGCACTGGAATAATACCTCTTGGTGAGAGCACATTCGTGTGATTCCAATCAAATTCGCGTCGCAGGTAGTGCCTGTATTCGAAGAAGACTGTCAATTGAATGATAGCAACTCCCACAATGCTGTATATTGAAAATGCCTTCAGTAGCACTATTAGAGAACTCAAAGAACCGACTATAGCTATGACAGCCAAAGCACACTTTATCCAAAAATAGATATTGCGCTTGCTGTCGTAGTAAGATGGACTAATCGCGACTCTCAAAGCTCTAACTGCATCTTCCCTCTTCCATTTGTAATCTGGCAACTGGCGTAAGCGATTAGCGAGGCTTGGCAGAGTCGCATCTGAGTATCGAATACCAAAAATTCCGTGAATACCTGTAGACCACAAAGACACTACATCAACCTTCAATTGCTATCATAATAACTTGGCCCCTGACCATCGCAGAGATTTTACTCCGTTGCCAATCATGAACTCCGCCCGATGCCATTTCAACAGGAAAATCAGAGCCGAAGCGCATTCAAACATACATCATTCTTAGCAGTATTGCCATCTGCAGAATATACAAGAGTAGAAGTATCAACAACAGCGGCAACCAACAGAATTCCCATCAAGTACCATACGTCAACATTGGTTGATATAGATACTGGCTAAGACAGGTCAATCAAAGTCAAAGGGCAATTGCAAAATACACATTTTTACCCTAAACCTGATCGAGCATTGTTGTGACTACAACCAATCACACACAACATGCTTTCAGCAGCACAATCAGTTGGCAAAACAACACCGGGAAACAGTGAAATGTTGTTGCCCTGGATTGTGCAACCTCGGGCTGCAGCACAACAATTCCACGGTTGAACGACGCGGTGTTTTTTTGAGTTCCAGTGTCAGTTTAGACGCGGCACGCCACGTCTCTACACAGAATTCAAGAATGTGAATCATCACGCAACAGCTGCCTGAACCCTCCATAAACCATGCGGTTGGCGTCAAAGATCGTGCTGTTTGGGTGTACGAGTGGAGCAACAAGATCATGCATTCGCGGGTCATTGGGAACGGCGGCATTGGCTTTGTCGCGCACTTCTTTGGAAGGGAATTCTACCCAACCAAAGACGACTACTTCGTCGGTGTTTGTGTGGATGGCATCGTGAAAGGAACGTGTACCTTCCAAGGTCATGTCGTCGCAAATAAATTCTCGGCAGCTCAATGCATCGTGATCTCGCCAGACTTCGGCTACCTGTTCGGCAATGGCTCTGTATGTGTCTATGTGTTCGCGTTTGATCGGAAACACAAATCCGTCGATGTATGTACTCATTGTTTCACTCCGTGTATCAAATCTCCAATGTGAGTCCAAATGTGGGCCCTCACTTCTAATCTTTCAGCCAGATATTCTCCGCGCTCCGTTTCAAGTGCCGGTTCAGTGGCCCTCACCAGTATACACGAGCATTGCAAATGAAGGGCTAGAACCGAAGATACTCCGTTTCTTGATAGTCAACAGGAAGTAGCGCTACAACATCTGGGTAGTCATCAGCAATTTCATCCCACATGGAAACGAAACTCTGACGAAGTTTTCGTCTAATGGGATAAATGAGAATCAGCTCAATGATTGAAGAAAAGACAAACGCATAGAAGATTCCAAAAAACGCAAGTAGTGTGGTTTCTAGTGAAGTTCTTATTTCAAACAACGTGCCTACTTGAAAGTAGACAAATGGGGTCGTGCACATTGCCGCGATACTCGGCACCACCAAAGCGCGACGAGGGGCACGATCGGCATCCAAGTATTCAGTTCTCAAATATCTCTGCACCTGAAAGGCAGCCAAAATCAGGCAGTACATGCCTAGCCACGACGTAGCTAACCATCCCATCACTGCTACTCCTATCACGAGTACCAAAACTACTTGCACGATGATAGTTCGTTTAACCTGTCCTTTCGCCTCACTAGCAGACCAGTACCGCTTCCCAATCGCCAAGTCCAACACTTCTTTAGCGTTTGGGATATCACCAAGCGGCATACTCTGCAGTTTGGTGGCAATATCTCGGTATTCTACTTCTTTCCAGGAACTACCGAATAGACCTTTAAGTGTAAGTTTGCGTCGCATCAGCTACATAACCTCCATTCTACAAAGAAGTAGGAATTGGTGCGGGTCAATATCAACAGTTCCGACAAGTATTGATGTCTCCGTACTCAATGCTTGAGTGTATACACGTTTCTCGAAGCAGTTTGCATAGCTGCAAGTACTTGTGCATAGTCGGTTTTCTGACCCACTGTGACTATAGGCGTTTTGCAATACCTGGTAAATTTGGCGACCACCCCGTTCCCAATATTGTGCTGTATTGAGGAGGTAAATCCAAAGTTTTCATACGACACGTCGACCGAATTCCCATCAACTTCAGTGTAGTTTTTTCCGAGAAGTAGAGTCAGTGAAATGTTTGTAATTCCGTCGAAATACATGGGCAAACTGTCCTTAATCCTCTGTAGTTCTTGCTCCCTTACAGCATGGAAGGGCATGACTCGAACATAGGTTTTGGACTTGCTTTCTATCAGCAATGCAGACACATCAACCTTGCAATCAATAGACATTGTACCAGCTGCAAAGCGAAACGAATCTAGACCAACAAGCGAGACCTTCTCCATTTGTTGTCCCATCAAAAACTCTAAAAATGCGAATTGCTCTTTTGGAGTAGCAGTTTGAAACACTGTATTTGCCCAGGATCCAAAAATGCCTTTCAGCTTCATTTTACAACTGCTCGAATCTTGTGTTGTCTGCTCAAGATTCACTTCAATAGCAATTGAAGATGTAGAGTCAACACTGGGAATAGTCGTGAGTACAGGACGCAATGGATCAAGAATAAGTACCGACTTTCCCCGAAGAGATGGCCAGATAAGTCCGTACTCCAATGTTCTACTCGTTGGGTCTACATACATAGTGTCCTGTTCATCAATCACAGCAGCAATGACATGATTATAGAGATGAACATGAGTCTTGCTCTCAAAACTCGCGTTAGAATTTGTGTTTACGAGTACTGGTACAACTTTTTTATTGGTGTTCCTACACATTTCCGCGAAAAGAAAAGCTTTGTCCTTGCAGTCCCCGTATCTCCACTGTAATACCGAATCAGGATGTCGTGGTACGAAACCATGGATAGAACGCTCATCGGCAATATAGCGCACTTGTGTGCTCACAAAACTATACATCGAATCTATAGCACTAGCACCAAACTTGGCCTTCTGCTCAACAACAAAGGAGTCGGTATCGGTCAACTGTTCATAGCTATCTGGAAACAAATTGAAATACCACTCAACGAATGACGCAGGTGTTACTGCATTGAGTAGTTTGTTGTTAGACGTTACCTCAAACAACACCATAGCGCTATTGATAGTGTGGTCGAAAAAATCCAGTTGAATCGGCTGTACCTCAGAAGACAGTGAAACGGTGGTTTCACCTGAATTACTCTCGTAGGTCAACTCAATAGGTAACCCGAGCGCAGATAGCTGTGGAATAATCTCAACGTTCTCGGGATGCTCAATGTGAACAACAAATTCTACCACATGTTCATCGGCAGGCACTCGAAGCATTGGAAACCATTGAATGTCTGCAGGCTGCCTCCAAACACTTGCTTCGCACACATCTCCTGGTTCAACATCGGGGAACCCAACGACCAGCACTCTTGAATCGTCGAGAAACACATCTTTGCGCTCAATCTCTACAAATCGAAAATCGGCGGCATCCTCGGCGTCTGAGCGCGAAGCTGAAAATTCGACGTGTTCGATTGGTGCGTAAAACAACTCATGTTCAACAAATCCACTAAAGGAAGAATGGTCTTGTGTAATTTTTACTTTGCGTGTAGACTCAAGCTCATACACATATTGACCATCTACCTGTTCGATGACTATATCATAGTGATACGAATATTCGTCTCCCCAAACAGGCTGAACGTGCACACTCAACACACATATTATAACCAGGCAGCGTAGCATGAGCATGTGTTGCTTACTTCTCAAAAATCAAGGTTCTCATGTTTTTTGTGTCGTCTCTTTGTAGAATTCTTGCAAGCTCTCCTCCTTTGCTGGCCTCCCACTCTCCTGATACCAATGAGAACTCTGTTGCAACACTGAATCTACCCTTACTCTCTGCTGACTTGAACGTTGTACTTCCAAGCGCATTTTCAGTGTGCATATCATATTGTTGAGAATCAAGGACCCAAGATGCGGGGAATTGTATATTCATCCTTATCGCTTGTGACCGCTTGTATCGTATAGAAATTGGATTTTCCCTCACTGCGTCAATGTTGTCGTAGGCGCTTTCAAACAAAGATGGCGCGACGTCCTCTAAGCGCAGTAGAACTTCGTCAGGCAACATTGTGGCAGCTCCGTTGAGAGTGTATGTGACTGCTAATGTCAAATTAGAGTCCGCAACCGTTTCGTGTTGAATATTCACAGATTGCAACCCTTCAAAGGTGCCAGCATAATCAAGTACCTCAAGCACGAGATCTTCATATGTTTGTTCTGCCTTTGCCTCCAATAGACGTTCTCTCAACCAATATGCGTACAACCCTGATGAGATCAAGGTTTCGGTTACGTGTACATCTCCGCCGTCCGAAACAACCACGTCAAACAGATGGTCCCGTCGGTTGGGAATCTCTTCATATTGCTTCACTGTGTGGAAGGAGTTGGATACACCGTTGGAGTGAACGACAAACGCCGATTCACCAATGTACTGTGGTACAACAAGACCAAGTGGCATTGTCGTCATATATGGCAAACAAAAAACATCATGTCCCTTGTACTCAAAATAGACTCCGGGAGTTTGCATAGAACCATCAGGGAATTCAGTGTCAAACACCCCATATCGAGCGTCGTGCAGAAATGCAAAACCCGTTTCAACACCAGCGTGATTGAGCATGAAATACGTTAGGTCCGTAATCGTCCACACGTCACCTTTTCCTATGTCAATCAAGTCGCTATATGTTGGCCTGTCTATGGAGTTGTCTACCTCGAGGTTGTCCTGAACAAATGCTAAAATAATTTCAATCTTTTGGTCGCTGCCTAATGTCTCGTGACTGTCGAGCAAGTCATCAGTAAATCTTCGCAAGAATCGTTTTCCAAATCTGTCGGCTTCATAACCGGCAATTCCTTGGAGTATGTCGCTATACCCATTCTTCAGAAATGGTCTGGGAGTCCCAACGCGACTTCGCACTCCATACACGCTCGCCTGCACACGTTCAACCATGTTAGAGGAATATGGTGAAAAAGCCTCATCGGCAATGGGGTCGCCATGTTCCCGAACAAACGTGTACTTTGTTACTTCTTGTCCCTCGATTGACTCAGTTTCATGTTGCGGAGCTTCATAGTCTTCTCCGTTCTTGAATTTGATTATAAGCATGCTTGGGTAGTACAGATTGACTTCAAGATGCTCATACGGTACAGAACGATCCAAGTCGTGGGCCTGGTGCAACAGCTCAATACTTCCTGCTGTTTGCAACTCCATTGCTATGGTCACAATGCTACCCACATCTATCCTCTGCAGGGCCAACTTGCCTGTACTTCCGGCCCACACAATATCGCCAATGGAATACCGATCAGCTACACTTTTACGTGAGCAAACTTGAATGTCCAAGGACACAACATCTTCCTGTCCATGAAGTGTTTCTACTTCAAAAACCGAATAGTCGTCGTCATTTGGATCGATGACAACATAAGAGTAATACATTATTGTGCGGCGAACAACCGGCACATCTGAGTCATCTGCATCCATGAAAAACTCGACATTCTTTTCTTGGTCCAGTATGTAGGCTGGATGAGAGCTGTGCTCATCAAGGATCTCATTGAGTTGTTCTGTTGTTACCAACCCACAATCGCTTATCTCGCGAATTGCGACTTCAGACTCTGCTATTTCTTCGTAGACATTGTACCCTCGACAGCTTGGCAACATCATGACCACAAATACCAATACTACCTTTACTACCAGTGGTTCTAGCCATGAAATAGAAGCAACTGAAGGATTTTGAGGATGATGGTTTATCGTTGTGAGCATAGCAACCCAGAACATAGATTCAGTTGAGATGACAATACAGAAATTATTCTTAAGTTACACCGTGTTTGCAATAGAACAAAAAGTTGTCTCCATGCGCTATTTCTCTCTTCTGTTACTCATCAATCTCATGTCCTTCTCCACCGCTTACTCCGGAGGAGTCGACGATATGCATCATATGTTTTATGCCTTTCGCGCCGTAAGCGTTAATGGCGAGGAGTGGGCGCATCTTAAGGGACAGCCTGACAAGTCCTACGATGATAGAGAACGAACATATTTCGAAGACCAAGGATTTGAGCTTGGCATTGGACGGTCTTGGCATCTTGTTGAAGTTCTAGACTTCGTCGGCTTGCGCTTCGAACCTGAGTTGCGGTACTTTTGGACAGCACAAGATCGCAACAATCAGCTCGGGTTGAGTTTACCGCTTCGACTGCAATTTGGCGCAATGTCTGCATCGAGAAACTATACTGCTTGGGGTGTCGGCTTCATCGTTGATGCTGGACCCAATATGGGAGCGCAATATCCTAGTCGAACTGTCTTTGTAGATAGTTATGCATGGAACTACAAAATCAATGTTTCAGGAATTGCCGTGGGAGAATATGTTTTTTCCCTAGAAGCTGGCTATAAATCATACATAAGAACTAAGACAACTGGCTATAGCCTTGAATACAGTCAAGAGTATACTATTGTAACTGTTGGCTTCAATGTTCGCAGATTTGACCTCTGATGAATACTGATGTTCTCAACAACCTAGTGTTTTTCGAGACACCTATTTTGTGAATACTAATGTTGGGACTTTAGCACCTGCATCTGCTTCTATGAGTGCATAGAGTTCTCTAGCTCTTTCTTTCGTCCATTGACCACGCTTCAACAACTGCTCTTGTTTGATTGTCACATTGCCGTTGCCAGTTTCAAAAACAATGTGCGCACTTCCGAGATCATTCTGCGTTCTTGTTCCATCGAGCTTTGAGTACAGCTTCCAACTCTTTGGATACGAGATATTCACGGTTTTGGCATTACTTTCATCTACACGGATATGTATAGGATTGTTGCGCTCATCGGGTTTGAGTTCTTCTGAATAATCCGTGTTGGGTGCCAAGAGTCCGCCAGTTTGAAACACAACTTCATCTGGCAGTACCGTCACCAAATTGTCAATAGAATACTCGACACTCACAGTGACGCTATAGTTGCGTCCATCTTCAGTAAGCTCAAATCGTGGGTTCTCAACCTCTATATTTCCTTCGTCATACGTAACAAAAGAGTCAAAAAACTCTTCCAATGCATCTTCTTCTTTGGATTCCTTCGCATCGTCATAACCTTCTTTGACTGCCAAAGCACCGGTACCACTATATGTAGTAATTTCCTCTACTGAAACTACACCTTCTTCGCTAATCACAATGTTGAATTCTTCCGACATCACACTCACCCTTGCAGCGCCTTCAGTGATTGTGTCGAAACGACCACGTGGGTTGTAGCCTTCGGCACAGTACGCAGGTTCGTACATAAACTGTGGCGGCAACATACCTATAGGCAATTGCGGCAGATATGGCATACACACAATGTCTTCTCCCTTATACTCAAACCTAAGCGCGGGTGTACGCATCGATCCGTCCATGAATTTGCGATCAAAATGACCGAATCGACCGTCGTGGATGAACACATACTCGGTTTCAACCCGCAAGTGATCTAACATGGCACGCAACAGGTCGGTAATTGTCCACTTGTCACCTTGACCATCTTCAACCAATTCGCGGTACGTTGGACGGTCAATACTCGGGTTAACTTCAGTATTCTCAAGTACCCAATTCACTACGACCTCAACCTTTTCTTCCTTCGTTTCTGCGCCAGCTTGTTCTACAATCTCATCCGTAAAACGACGAATAAAACGGGCACCCAATCGGTCACCTTCACGACGAGCCACTGCTTGCAGCGCGTCAGAAACATCAGGTGCAAATCCACCTGCTCCATAAAATGCACGACTCCGCATGCCAGCTACCTGGTATGATGCGTGTTCAGCAAGATTTAGTAGGTACGGAGAGTATGGCTCTTTGTGGATTGCACTGACATTGTGCCTCTTAAAACGATACTCCTGTAGTTCGCTCAGGCCCACCATCGTTGTGGATGTCACAAATTCGGGTTTTTCACCTGAACGCATTTCCTTGAAGTTGACCATAAACTCCATCGGCAGACATACTGACACACTCAAATCTCGTACTGGAACTGAGTATTGCAACGGTACAAATCCCGCGATGAGTCCTTCTGGTGTAATGTCAAACGAGTTATAGGCAATTTGTACAATGCAACCTTCAACAATATTGTCAAATGCTAGTTTGGCTGTGGCATTGTCTCGCCCGACCCACTGCAAGTTATCCCGCGTATACGTCTTTACATTTCCATCGGGATCAACAACCTGTGCATGGAACCCTTCTAAATTTTCTGGCCCTGATTCCAGTTCCAATGTGAAGGTTGAGAATTCTTCGTCGTCAGGATCAAACACAACATAGGTTTTGTCCAATGTGGTCAGGCTGTAAGCATGTATTGACCTGCCAAAAAAGTACATTGTGTTTTCAACTCTGTGATTGAGGTTGAGTATGTACGCAGGACTATGTGGAAACTGCTCTGCATATACCTCAACGCTATCGGCCAAATGACTAATAGAATCAAGATCAGGCAGAGAAGTCTGCGATTGCTTGGCGTGATCTCTTTCTGTGTACACTCTACAACCAGTGGTCCCAACAAGAATTGCCATGAGGCCACAAACAAAGATATAAGCAGACATTCGTGTCATCGTAACTACCATTGAATTTTGATTAACTTATTGCGGTACTCCATCAGACTACCAATAGATTCCAAATACGCGTGTTTTTCTTCTCCAAGGAGATTCTCGATTCGGCGACTTGTTAGGAACCGAATCTCGCTTTTGTCTTGCTCAGATGAAACTACATCGAATACAAATTCGTGTACTTGATTCTTCATTGCATATGTTTCAACCTCACCTACTTCCACCGCTCCTGGCACTTGCAAGGAAAGTTGTACGTTTCGAACACCATTGAGCATAAGCGCTAACTTGTCGTCTTTGCGTTCCAATAATGCAGGGCTCAAAAAATTGAACGGCATAGCGGACACATACGTGCTGCGCGCTCCTTGTATGATGAGGTCTGAAACATCGACACTGCACGTAACGACAACGCGTGGTCCTTGCATTACAACAGTATCTATGTTTGTTACTTTTAGCTTTCTAAAGTACGAGCTTATCATGACATTGAGTGCGGAAGTATGGCGGTTACTGCGCGTAGATTCGAACATCATGCGCGCACGCATTGCATGAAACCCCGTCATGGTTACCTGTGCGTTGCAACTCTTGGGGTCTGCCTTGTTCACCTCAATGTTGAGTTCCATTCCAATATCTGATGACATTTGAGGTAACTGTACGAGCTTGGGATTTTCTTTATCCAATATGAGAGCAGTTGAACCATACAAAGAGGACCCTAACGTACCAATGTCGGCGTAGGGATTGGTTGGATCGGCGTATATGGTATCTGTGCCATTGACAAACACAGCAATAACGTGATTGTACATCCACACATGTGTGAACTGTTCAAACGCTGTATGTCGATTTGTATGAACCAACACGGGGAAAACCTTTGTGGACTCATTGTCGCACAGAGCTTGCACCAGATAGGCTTTGTCTTTACAATCACCCCAACCCCGCTGTATAACTGACTGTGGAGCGCTCGGAATGATCGCATTCATGCCGTCTTCGGCGGCGATATAACGCACATTCTGTTTTACAAACGTAAAAGCCGAATCAAATTGCTCAATGCCGTGCAAGTTTTGAGAAAAAACGCGTTGCAACTGGAGACTGTCTACAGCCGCTGAATAGTCGTTGGGAAATTGTTGGTAGTACCAATGGGTAAGTGTTTCCGGGGTAACTGCATTTATGAGAGCACCATTGCTTTTGATCTCGAAAAGCAATGTCGCAATTGGCTGATCTTCGTCTAAACCAGGTTTTTCCTTGACGCGCTCGAAGGATGAAAACTCAACAACAAGCTTATCTTCATTCATCGAGAGTGTGTACGGAATAGTGTCTCCAGCGAAGGCAATGTGAGGGACAACTTCAATTTCTTCCGGAAATGAAATTGTCACTTTCCACAGAGAAACATTGTCGAAACGCGGGGCATGTATCAGTGGAAACCAGGCAATTGGCGTGTCTTGATACGTATACAAAACGTGGTACGCATCACCTTTCTTCACTTCTTTGAAATCTACGAGATGCACCTTCTTGTCGTCGATGAACACGTCGTGAGATTCAACATGTTCAACTCGTTCTCGCATCAAGCCTTTTAGATCTTTGCTAGCCGTAACTCGTTGTCCCTTTAAGGGTGAGTAAAATCGCTCAAATTCTACAAAACCTCCAAAATCGCCGTTGCTGGAGTGAATGTAGGCTGAAACCGATTTCGAATTGTAGTATAGATATTCACCAGACTCTTCGAAAATCTCAAAGTCTTGAAGAACCTCATATTGATCCTCCGAGGCGAAACCTATGTGTGCTAGCACTAACAACAGCAAGGGAACGAGAAATTTGAACACAGCGTCAATCCACAAATCTGAAAAGAAAACTTCATTAAGATAAGCAGAGTATTAAACTTTTCTTAATTTGAGTGTGTGTTATCTGTGAATTATCGGAATTTCAAGTATGTTTTGTCTGCGAAAAAAGTATGTCGCGTGTGTTGCCCTGTGTGCCATCTTTTCTACTCTTTCGGCTCAATCAAGCGATTTTGAGTTTAGAAAACACGATGACAACAATTTTTGGACTTATAGTGTTCGCCTCGTGTCACTCTCAACAGAGCGTTTTCTTCACGAAGACGGAGACGAGTCAGCGGTTTTTTCCGGCGCGGAATCTGAAACGAGAAACACTCGTGTTTCGGAATTGGCAACGGCATATTCTTTCCACATCGCCTCAATTACAGAGAATCTCGGCCTGCGACTTGAACCAGAGATGACCTATATTCTTTCATCTGGTGGTTCGGAATTTGGTTTTGCGTTGCCTTTGCGTTTTCAGTACGGTGCAATGTCTACGACCGAGAGCTATGGCAGCTTCGGAGTGGGTTTTGTTGTGTCTTATGGCACACATATTGTGCCGACACCGATGGAGCATCTCTACATAAAGATACCAACAGGGTTTCAGTACAGGTTGCTTCTCACCGGAGCCAGACTAGGTGCGAGTGTACTAACATTGGAATTAGGTTACTCTGAGTATTACGTTGAGGGAGAAAGCGTTGCGCCTTACAAAGTAGGCTACAACACGTCTCAATTTATGATTGGCGTTTCATTGTGCAAGTACGATCTGTAAGGCTTTGTTGTTTATTGATCGTTTTTCTGAATCCTCAGCGATGGATAAAGACCATGGATGGAGTCTCAAGAGAAGAGGCTGAATTCAACAGGGCATAGAGTTGATGCGCTTCTGAAGCTGACCAATTGCCTTTGTTGAGTGAGCGCAACCTGTGTATATGAATCTGTCCATCCTGTATTTCAACCTGTACTTGAGCTGAGCCAATTTCGTTCTCGACTTTATGCTTCTTCAATTCGGTATGCAGCCTCCAATGCTTTGGCGTGCTAATTGTGATTCTTTGATCATGCGTTTGCGCCAAGCGAACAAATATTGGATTCTTGCGCTGCTGCTCTGCGTCGAGTTGTGGCATGTCGATATTGGAAGAGAGTAGGCCGCCGGTTTGAAATACAACTTCCGATGGTAGAATCGTGACGAGGTTGTCAATTTCATACTGTACTTTTATAACAATAGAATATGTTGAATCCGGTTGTTCTGAATATGAGCGCTCTGAAATGTCGATTTCTCCTTCGTCATACGTTGCAAAAGTCCCGAAGAATTCATCCAGCATGTGTTCCTGCTGAGCTTTGACATACTCTTGTTGCGTCGAATATGCATGCGCACCAGCGTACTGAGTCACTTCCTTAACCAATACCTTACCGTCTTCTGATATGGTGAGATCGAATAATTCACGCACGCCATTGGTGCCACTACCCTGAGTGCGAAGTGTGTCATATGTTCCTTCACCGCCGTACCCGCGAACCGCATATGCCGTCTCTCCTTGTAAATGCGGTGGCACAACACCGAGAGAAATATTTTTTAGGTATGGAAAACACAACACGGACTCGCCCTGATACGACAGACGCAGGGCTGGCGTTCGCATGGATGCATCGGCGAAATGCTTGTCAAAGTGACCAAATCGTGCATCGTGAATGACGACGTACTCCGACGAAACACGCGCATGGTCGAGCATAGCACGTAACAATTCGGTGATGGTCCACTTATCACCCTGCCCCGTCTCTACTAACTCCTGATATGTCGGTTTGTCTACCGAAGGATTCTCCGACATGTTGTTTCGTACAAATGACAATATTGCTTGTATCTTCTCATCTTGTGTTTCAGCGCCTGACTTCTTCAACAACTCCTGCGTAAAACGGCGAATATACCTCACGCCACCGCGATCGCCTTCACGCTGTACCAGCTCTTTGATATATGCACCTACACTAGTGGAAAAGAACTCTGGCACTTGCCCTTGGTCATTTAGCCCTGCAATCATATAGGCGGCATATTCCGTCATTGATAACAGATATGGAGAGAAAGGTTCTTCAACTACCGGTGCAATGTCGGTACGTGTAAAGTGAAATTCATTAAGGTCTAAGAACCCGGCCTTAGATTCAGTGTAGTGTGGTACATAACCATCGCGAATGTGCTTGAATCGAATTAAAATGTGATCGGGCAAAAGCACTCTCACATCAAGAGACCGAACTGGGACTGAATACTGCAATGGGATAAAGCCCATGACCACGCCATCGGGTATGGCCTCTTTAGATTCATACACAATATGAACAACTGCTCCATCCTCAATATTTTCAAACACAAGCTTAGCAGTTGTCCTATTCGTCCCTACCCACTGCAAATCACTCTTGTCGTATAGCGTGAGTTCACCAGTTGGACGCACCACTTGTGCTTGAAAAGCGACTAGGTCTGATTCTCCGTCTTGCAAGTCGAGCGTAACAGTTGAGTACTCTTTGTTCGAGTGGTCGAGAATCACGTACTGCTTGCTCATAAGTGTCCTTTTGTACGTCTCAACGGTATAACCCTTGCGACGCATTACATTCTCGACCACATAGTCGATGTCTACAACATATGCCGGACTGCCCGGATACAGCTCTGCTAGCTCATCAAGACTGTCTAGCAGTATGCCAACTGGACGCAGTGCCTCCATGTGATATACAGAGACTTCACTGTCCGTATTTTGTGCCGACGCGACTGTTCCCAACAAGCACAACAGAACAATGATTCGTAATAGGTGTACTCTTACACTTTGTGAAAAAAGAGCTAGTGTTTCCATGATATCTCAATAAGTTTGTTTCGGTATCCTATGAGTCCACGCATTGCTTCAACATAGTGTTTCTTCTGCACGCTTCGGAGAGTTTCCACACCTCTGTATGCCCTGAATGCAATTCGTTGCTTGTGTTCATTCTCTGACAACTGTTGTAACTGTACCGAAAAATGCGATACAGGCGTCGAGTATGTGTACGGTTCAGCTTCAACAACATGCGCCCTACCGTGGAACTCCAATGTAAGTGCAACATCACATACACTGTTCAGGACTAGTGGAAGTGAATCTGCATTGCGATCTATAAATTTTGGCGACACAACATTAAAAGGCATGCTCGAAACATAGGAATTTTTAGATCCGGTTATAAGAAATCCAGATACGTCAAACACGCAATCGATCGTTATATACCGGCCATCATCATGAAGGGTTCGAACACGTTCTACGGTTAGATTTCTAAAGAACTGCTGTACGTACAGTGTGAGTTCTTCCGGACGCTTGTTTTCACTGGTATGCAAGAACAACGCACGAAGCTGTGACGCGTGAAACGAATGGGCTTGAATGCTACCATTGAGGTTGTTGGCTTGATTGGACTCGAGCTGTATGTTCACATGTAAGCTCGTGTCAGAATCAAGCTTGGGCAACTTCACTAGCCGCGGCTCCGTCATGTCGAGAAACATCGCCGAAGAGCCATATAGACTGGACGAAAGCGTGCCAAAGTCAGCCACAGAATTTGTTGGATCAGCGTATACCGTATCGTTGCCTTCAACTGTAGCGACTATCACGTGATTATACAGTGATACATGTGTCTTGTCGGGAAATGCAGATTGAAGCTTCGTGTGGACGAGTACTGGATATACCGGTATTGAATTGTCGCGGCACAACGAAGACAAGAGAAAAGCTTTGTCTTTACAATCTCCCCAGCCTCGTTGCAAAACTTCATTGGGTTTGCTCGGAACAATAGAGTTGATGCCATCTGACTGTGCGATGTATCGAATGTTTGAACGAACAAACTGGAATGCAGAATCAATCCGCTCCCAACCGTGTTTTGAGTCTGAAACAGCTCGGGAAGCCAATGTTGGATCAACATCTGTGGGAAGCGAATATGGGAATTGCTGCCGATACCAACGCGCAAAATCTTGAGGTTTGTTGGGAGTATACACTTTCTCACCCATGTGCAGCTCAAAAAGTATTGTGGCTCGGGGTTGACGCTGATCAATACCGAATACTGAAGGAATTTCCGGAATGTTTTCGAAAGAAATCGAACAATCGTTTCCAGATACATCCACGGTATACTCGATAGTGTCGGATGGAAAAACTATGTGTGGAACCACCGATACTGAGTTTGGAAGATAGAGAGTAACAACTACACTCTTCACTTCATTTGAGCTGGGTATACGCACGACAGGAAACCAATCTATGGGCGTTTCTTGATACCAATACTCAGCAGTGTATTCATCCCCCTTCAACACGTCTGTAAACCTATATTGATGCAATCGAGTGTCGTCGATGAACACATCTCGCATTTCCAAGTCTTCCCATCGCTCTGTCACAAATCCGTTGAGGTCTTTACTGCCACTAATTTCGGTTCGCGTAATAGGCATGTAAAATGGTTCGACTTCAAAGAAACCGTAGAATGTACCGTTAGATTCAGCGATTGTGGACGTCACTTCTTTGTGCTGTTCAAACAACAGCGTACCATTGCGTTGAAACACATCAAATGTATAGTGAATTTCTGTGAGCACATTCTGCGCAGATACAGAACAGCTGAAACAAACAATGAGCAACAACAGCAATCTTGCCACAGCACAAACCTACATAGTGAGTGTATTACCGTTTGAAAGATACATAGGTTTGTGCAATTTTCGTAATATAGTGCGATAGTTACATTTCAAGGGGTCAAATATGTTCTTCTGCCGGTTTTTTGCACTGTGCCTTATTGTTGTGTTTTTCCAAAGTGGTAATGCTTCTGCAAATTCAGCCTCTTCTGATTTTAGGGAGTACGATGTCAATTTCTTGTCATATGGTGTACGACACTCATCTTTTACAACTGATAAAACTTATGAATTGCGGCACTGGTATCACGACACAATTGAGAGTCTAGAGTACAGTACGCACACCTCTTCGATGGTGGAGTTGGCTGCGTCATACTCTTTTCAGCTGTTTGAAATAGGGTCATTTGCAGCGCTTCGTCTTGAACCCGAGTTGCGTGCTGCATTAAGCTCGTCTGGTAGTCAGTTTGGCGGATCCTTGCCACTGCGTTTGCAGTTTGGTGCGATGTCGGCCGAACAAAATTACGATAGATGGGGAGTTGGTCTCAAAGTTGGCTTCGCAACGATGTTGTTGCCTGAAATCGTAGAGGAAGCGCAGGAGCCCATTTACACAGGACTGCAATATTGGCTCATTATTTCAGGCGTGAAATTTGGTACGAGTACGCTTTCGTTCGAAGTTGGAATAACGCAATTCGCGGTGGAAGAAAGGACATTGAAATCGTATGAAGACATCGCATACGATATAAATGTCTTAACAATTGGTGCAACTATGAGTGGGTTCGACTTGTAGGTGGCTACAGATTGTCGGAAAGCTTATCTACCTGCACCTTACTTGGAATCAAGCCTTTTCTTGTGAAGGGCATTATTAAACATACAATCACGCTGAGTGCAACTGGAAGCCATGTCCAATCTGTCGTCCAGAAGGAACTTTTTCCTTCTAGCGTGTACCCTTGCATGATGTGATACCCTCCTGAGAGAACCACCACAGCGAGAACCATTTTGCCTACAGCTGGCCATGAATGTGCTCCGAAGTACTGCAGCACACCATTAAGTACGAAAGGAAACAGTGTGGGGATTGCAATGAGCAGTGACATCATCATCACCTCGGCTACCGGAGACCCAGTTTCTGGCGTCATTCCTTGAATCACCATCCAGTAAACATTTGCCAGCACTGAGGCTGTAAGTACAACAAATGCGTATGATACTATCATGCCGATCACTACTCTTTCTTGCTCTTTCATTCTCTCACTGATATGGTTTGCGGATACAAGGAGTCCAATCGTGCGCCTAGAATATACAACACAAGCGCGCCGAGCAGACTTGCAATATAACTAATGCTTGCCGTTTGTACATCGAACAACTCTGGGAGAGTATTGTTGAACAACACAAACACGAGTGTGCCGCCGAGCAAGGCACCATACGCTGCGTACTTGCCTCCATACTTGCTGTAGAGAGCAATTGTACCCGCTACTACAACGCCGGAACTACCGAGAGAGCTCGCGAGTTCTACCAAGTTGTACACGCTGCCCGCGTTCAGGGCCATAAAACAAGCAAGCAAGCCACCCACAACTACACCTATGCGGTTGTATAGCAGTCGTTTCCGTTCATCTTTCACCCCCAACACTGGTAGTACTATGTTGTGTACCACGAGACCTGAGGCGGCCAAAAGAGCAGAGTCTACCGTGCTGAGAATTGCAGAGACAAGCGCTCCCATAAACACAACGGCCAAGGCTCCGTGCATATATTTCTGGGCAAGCAGAGGAA
>JAUHYX010000252.1 GCA_030426285.1 bacterium | reverse complement strand
GCCAGCTTTTGTTTTGGCTGCGAGCGAGGCTACAAATTCTTCGGGTTCACCGTAAAAAGATGCATAATCCAGTTCAACCACACCAAGGTACGAAAGGTCGGTTATCTCCAATCCAGGCACGTGGTCCTGTACATCTTGATACGATAGTCTTGTATTGTCAATCCAGCCATCAATGAACAAATGCTCAGTATTGTGGAGATTTTTCAACTTGCCAGTGATTTCAATGTGAGAGTCTTTGAGGTCTAGATGAAGCTGATTTATTTCCAAATCACCATATGAACCAGCCGCATTGAGTTCCAGACCAATAGTTCCTGCCATGAAGTCGAGCTCAGGCAAGAATCGTTGCAGGTCGCGAGTGGCAATGTTGTTTCCGACCAAATTGACGAATGCTGGCGTTTCTTGCCATTCTTGTGGTCCAATACTCTCAAAAACATTGACATCAAATAACTCTGCATACAATGTAAGATTCGAAGCGTCGGTTTTCACCTGAAGTAGGGGCAGACGAAGACTTGAAGTGTCAACCTCTGCTATCATTCTCAATCGTTCAACATTCAACCCAGAGTGCTCATCTCTAAACGATAGATGCAAAATATCAACTCCATATGAGCTGGTGTTGAGATCAACTTCTGCGGTCATACTCAAGGCCACATCTTGCAGGTACAGACTGTCGAAATCAACACGGCCAGGTTCCCGGAGACAATCTCCAGTACAGCCCAGATCACGCACCTGAATGTCTCCATCAGCAATGGTGAAATTGTGAAGCTGAACTTCGTAGGGGAAAGGAGCAGCAGAGTCCGAGCTAGGACTTGTAGAGGCAAAGACTCTATCGTGTAGCCACGATCCTTCGCGATCTTTTATAATGTTGAGACGAGGTTGAATTAGCGCTACTTGTCGAACTGAAATAATGTCTTCAAAAAATGGTTGTATATCGTAGTGTACCTTCACCGATTTGGATGCCAGCAGGGTGTCAGCATTGTGTCGTAGCACGACGTCGTGAAGGGTGATCCCTGATAGAACATCGCCGGAGAGCTCTGCAACTTCCACGGTGCCTTGAAGCTCTTTGTTTGCAGTGTCTAAAAGGTACGTCAATAACCAATCTTTAAACGCGGGAGTCAGAGTGAAGACAAAAGCCGCTCCCAGTACCGTACTGCACAAGAGAACAAAACGCAACAACCACCGCCCAAAACCGCGTCGTTTCTTCGACGTTGGTTCAGATTGGGTTTGTATAGTGTCTGTTGGCGATTCGGACATACTTGAAGTGTACGATGATGAGTGTAACAGTTGCGCAAAATACGAAAACGCTACGAGGGAACAGGGGGGAAATACGTTATACTGGGAAAGACAGCGTAAATGTTGATCCGTTACCAGACTCACTTTCTACCGAAACAGTTCCTTTGTGCAATGACATAACATGCTTTACAATTGCTAAGCCAAGACCGCTGCCACCAAGTTCTCGGCTTCTTGCTTTGTCAATACGGTAAAAACGCTCAAAAATACGGGGAAGATCCGTTTCACTAATGCCGCGACCAGTATCGTGAACAACAACATTGCATTGCTTGTCCTGGAGTTCTAGCGATACCGTGATAGCTCCGGTGTCAGTGTATTTGATTGCATTGTCGAGCAGATTGAGCAGTGCTTTGTCAAACAACGTCGGATCGATACAAATTCTCGTACCGCGCGGCATGTTGCTTTTCATGAACAATGAAAGATTCTTTTCTTTCGCTCGGGACTGAAAGTCCTCGACGATGCCACCGACATACTGTTCGAGGTCTAGAAATCTGAATGACTCTTGCGACGAACCAGATTCAAGCCGAGATAGTGTCAGCATGTCGCTGATAATAAGCTCCAAACGATCAAGATTGCGCAGGGAACGGTGAATAAATCTTCGATTGACCTGATTGTCCTCAAGAGCTCCGTCTTGCAATGTCTCCAAGTAACCGCGAACTGAGGCTACTGGCGTCTTTAGTTCATGAGAAGCATTGGCAATGAATGTTTTTCTGACTTCTTGGTGTGCCTCCAATGTGTCGATCGTCGTCTTTAGGCGATCCGTCATTGCATTGATAGCTTTAGACAACCTGCCAATTTCATTTGGAGAGTTTTCTGGCAGCGTAACCTTGTAGTTGCCGTCGCGAATTTTGATTGTTGCTAGGGTTAAGGCTCGGATTGGTTTTGTGATAAACTCAGACACCCTAAAGATGAGAATCACCGCAATTCCCGTTGCTACCAAAGTAGCAATGATGAGTAAGCTGCGGATGCGTCGCACGTACTCTTGAACAAATTCGAGGTTATGCGATAAACGAACCACATATCCGTTGGACAGTTCGCGTGCTACAAACAGCATTTCCGCCAATTCCGTGTGCGAAAAGCGAGTGGAGGTTCCAAATCCAGACGCATCAGCTCTTGCAGCCTCAACTTCCTCGCGATTGTTGTGATTGCCAAAGCCCGCGGTTGCAACGTCGTGCCATGTGTCGAACATGACATGACCTGTGCTGTCTATCAACGTGAGTCGGAGTTCTTGTTCACGCGAAAATTCTTTGAGAAAGTCTTTGTTGCGAACTGGTTGGTTTACAACAAGAGAACTCAAAAAACGACATTCCCGCTTCAAACTATTGACGAGTTGTTCTGTGATGGTTTCTTTTAGCAACAGCTCAGCGGACACCACCAGAATGATGCTGCAAATCACAAACAGCAGGGTAAAGACAAGAGATAATTGGTTGCGGATAGTTTTCATACAACAGCAGTCGCGATATTAGCTGTCGGCAGAAAACTTGTAGCCAATACCCTGAATTGTCTTTATGTAGCTCGAGTACGAACCAAGCTTCTTGCGTATGCGATTGATATGGACATCTACAGTTCTGTCTACCTGCACGCTATCCTGACCCCACACTTCGTCGAGAATGTTGTCCCGAGAAAATGCTAATCCTTCGCGGTTCATCAAGAAATAGAGCAAGTCAAATTCTTTCTTGAGAAACGGAGTTTCTTCACCATCAATCACAACCTGGCGTTTAGACTTATCGATGAGTAATCCTTCCGCCGAAAGCGTGTCGGCTTCCTTTTTGCCTTCTGTGGAGCTTCTTGAACTCAAACGCAACAGAGCCCGAACTTTTGAGAGGACAACCCGCGGACTAAACGGTTTCTGAATATAGTCATCTGCTCCGAGTTCAAGACCCAGAACCTGATCCATTTCGTCACCCTTGGCTGTGAGAAACACAATCGTCGTGTTTGCTAAATCTGTGTTTTTGCGGATTTGACGGCACACCTCGTAGCCGTCTGGGCCAGGCATCATGATATCTAGCAACACGAGATCTGGTTTAAACGTTTGTGCCAGTTCTAAAGCTTGGTTACCATTTTCAGCTGTTTCAACAGTGAAACCGGCATTGTCAAGGTTGTACTTCAGAATGTCCAACAGATCCTGCTCGTCGTCGACACACAGGATCTTTATGTCTTCGTTGTTCATATGGTATCAATCATCTTGATGATGTTTAAAGACTTTGCCTTCAACCATGTAGATTACATCTTCGGTGATGTTGGTAGCATGGTCTGCAATTCGTTCCAAACCGCGAGTAATAAGAATCTGATCGAGCAGAAGATTAGTGCTTTCTGGAGAGTCTTTCAATTCTCTACGCAAACTGCGAGTAATCTGCTTTTTGAACGTATCAACTCTGTCGTCTGTAGCATGAATTTTGTAAGCCAGTGGTACGTCTTTTCTCACAAAACTATTGAGTGCTTCGTGTAACATTTTCACTGCAATCTTCGCCATCTCTGTAATCTCGTTAAGCTCGTCCTTGTCGTTTGAAAAGGCACGGTTTATACGCTTGATAATGCTACATGCTAAGTCGCCAATACGCTCTAAGTCATTGTTGATTTTGAGTGCAGAAACCACAAATCGCAAATCTTCTGCGACCGGTTGGTATAATGCCAACACTTCAACGCAAAAATTATCGATCTCTAATTCCAGATTATTGATCACTTGTTCACGATCATAAATTCGTTTCAAAGTTGAATCATCTGGTTCGCCTAGTGCTTTCATGGACTCGAGAATTGATTCCTCTACGAGTGAGCCCATATTGAGGAGCTTTGCTTTGAGCTCCTCTAATTTGTCGTGCAATGATGCTTGCATTGTATTATCCGAATTTGCCCGTAATATAGTCTTCCGTCTGTTTTTTAGACGGTGTGGTGAACAGAATCTTGGTCTTGTCTGCTTCTACCAATTCACCAAGATAGAAAAAAGCTGTCCAATCACTGACACGAGCTGCTTGTTGCATATTGTGAGTTACAATCATGATGGAATATTGTTTTTT
>JAUHYX010000014.1 GCA_030426285.1 bacterium | reverse complement strand
GTATCACCCCTGTTCTCATATTCAAATGGGAGTGCACCCGAATGTGTGCCAGGCTGATACACCATTACTTCGTCTATGTAACGCTGATGCTGCGAAACTGCGGCCTGAGCGCCAGGTACTCGCACAAGCAATGGGACAAACAACTGCTGTTGTCTTGGATTGTCGACAACAGCATCAAACCGTGGCTTACCATTGTCGTCATACAACCTATAGCTCAATTCTTTTGCACGAATCCATATGTTTTCAACAACCGACAGTTGCGTGGCTTGGTCACCAGACAACACGTGAATCTTGCTATGGCTTTCGGGAAGGATCTCAGTACTGTTTGGAAAAACAAAACTCACATCTGTCCCTTGCAAATGGACACCATTTTGCGTTGATGTGAGCACTAAACCACTTTGCCTATGCATGTAATCTACACTCTCAACCCACTGAGAATGGGCGGTAAACGAGCTTGTTAATGAGGCCAATACAAAGCAAAAGACGATATGTGCTACGCTGCGCATGATAGCGAACAACTTACGACAACACGATGCCATTATCAACGCGCGCGCGTAGGTACAAGCAGATTGTTGAACAAAGCACCGCAATAGCGTATATTCTAGCAACTCCGTTAAATAGGGATCCATTCATGCAGGAAAGAACACGTGCATTGTTGCTCACAGACGACCAGGACATGGCTGAGAGCATTCGCAGCTATTGTCCTGAAAAGTACTTTCATCTGAGAACCAGCAGGGACCTCAGTCAACTCGAAGACCTATTTGTTGAGCAGTCGCCAGACATCTGTTTTGTCGATGGAGCTCTTCTTCCCAATGACATTGGCTCGTTGTGCAAGACACTGCAGTCGCTGAAGCCGCGTGTCGGACTACCCATCATGTTGCTGCAGCGAGAAGACAATGTTGAGCAAAGAGTGACGGGTTTTCAGAGCGGCATGACAGATGCGCTTAGCTTTCCTTGTGACGAGCATGAGTTTGCTGCCCGCATGGCACTGCAACTGCGAATTGCTACGCTTGAATTGCAGCAGACTCAGATTATTGACAAGCTCTGGCACGCGCGTCAAGAAGCAGAAAAAGCCACAAACAAACGCGAACGCTTTCTGTCAAATCTGTGCAACCAACTCATTAACGAAGTGAATACAATCCGTAGTTTCGCAGAAACGCTATGTTCCTCCGCACAAGAACAAGCTTTGGTGAATCGAGACCACATTGTTAACAAAGCTGCAAGTGTGTTGGAGTTGTTGATGGATACACTGGACCTTTCTTCGCTCGACACCGAGCAAGGCGGGTTGATGAAAGAAAATGTGTATTTACGAGAATTGCTTCAAGCATTGGCAGCCGACTACGCAACGCCGTGCTCTGAAAAAGGACTGCGTTTTACATGTAGTGTAGACGAGACTGTACCCGATGTAATTCGTGCAGATCACATGCGTTTACAACAGGTGATGGACAACCTGATTGACAATGCCATCAAATACACGGATGAAGGAGCGGTTTCAGTGCGTTTGCGCAAAGGAATTGTACGCAAAGCTGAAGACCCAACCCGGCTGTACTTTGAAGTGCAAGACACGGGCCGCGGTATACCTGAGAAATTGATTCCACATATCACCGATCCATTTGGAAAAATCGGTTCTCTTAAGTTGGAAGGAACGGGTATTGGGCTCGCTCTAACAAGCAAGATCCTTGCCCTTATGGACTCTGAGCTACAGATTGCAAGTGCCGACGGAAGCGGTACGACGGTCTCCTTTTCATTTGTGCCGGAAGAAGCACATATGATGACTCATGACTCAACCACGGTTCTGGGTGCCAGCATACGGGAAGTATTCGCGGTTGTATTTGCGGAAAGCCAAGGCGCAATGCATCATTTGCGCAGGCGGTTGACGCAAACCGGTTGCACAGTGTTTGGGTACCGACCTCAAGATTTGCAGACAATTCGCGATACTGTTTTTGTTCCGCACATCGTTTTTGTGGATGCTTCAATTCATGCACATGAGCTGCAAGATTTGGTGGCTGCTTTTGGACAAGAAGAATGTCAACAAGCATTGTGGATTGCGGCGACAAACGAACAACAGCAAGCTCTACCAACATCCATGGCAGTGCGAGTGGAGCACGCTCTCTCCACGAAACAGTTGTACAGAGTTCTCGCTTCGGTTGCGCCAGAAAACCAAAATGACAATCAAATGCTTGCCGCTTCCATAAGTATTGCACAAGTTGCACTTTGGATTCACAGCTTGTCAGACGAACTCTTTGCGAGCATCAAGAAAGATGTAGATTTCCTTGATCGAGACGAGCTTGCCAGTACACTCAAAACACTTGAAGATGGTGCCGAACGCAACACACTTTTGATGCATGTCTTGAGTGCCAATACACAATACCTTTTGCAATTGGGTTCATATATCGAGTCAACAACGGTAGACACACATGCTTGACATGGAGCCACAAGGCTTGGTCGAATGGCTGAGCACCAATATCAACGTCAATAAAAACCTTGTAGGAAATGTTGTAGAGTCAGCAGAAATCATCGTGATTTTGTTGGTCTTACAGCTTCTCATTCGCAAGTTTGGTTTGAGCAGGGTTTCAAACTTGAATTCGCGGTATCGCTGGCAAAAATCTACGCGCTACATCCTGACATTCATTGGTATTCTCATGGTCGGATCTGTGTGGTCCAACGGCCTCGAAGCTATCACGACATTCTTGGGAATTCTTTCTGCAGGTTTGGTAATCGCCTTAAAAGATCCCCTCGTGAATTTAGCAGGTTGGCTCTTTATCGTTTGGCGCAGACCGTACCAAGTGGGCGACCGTATTCAGCTGGATGATTTTCACGGAGATGTGGTTGACACGGGTTTGTTCCAAACCACACTGATGGAAATTGGCAACTGGGTTCAAGCCGATCAGATGACGGGGAGAATTATCAAATGCCCAAATGCCAAAGTGTTTACAGATCCAGTGTACAACTATTCAAAGGGGTGGTTTCAGTATATCTGGAATGAAATCCCAGTCATGGTAACATTTGAGTCAGATTGGAAGCTCACCAAAGCAATACTACAGGACTTGGTAAATACACAGTACCAAGCTGTTGCAGAGGAAGCCGAGAAAAAAATGCGTCAAAGTGCTTCAGAGATGCTGGTGATTCAGTCTTCACTCAAACCCCAGGTGTTCACAACCGTGGCTGATTCTGGAATTGTGCTTACAATTCGCTATTTGTGCGATCCGCGCAAGCGTCGAGCTACCTCTGAATCACTGTGGGAGTCGGTTCTAGATGCGTTTGACAAGCACGAGACTATCGAGCTAGCATACCCAACGCAACGCATTACGTACACCGGGCAAGACATTGCCGCAAACCAACACAACAACGGCGAGAAATGAAGTTGCTAGTTAAGACGCAAACGCTTGCGCCCTAGCCATTCGGCTGCAAATAGCGCAATCGCAACAATCATCATCCACATAAACTTGCGGAAGTCAATATCTTGGGAAACGGTTAGTGGCCTAGCTGTAAATGTTGGTGCACTCATTGCCTGTTCAATAGCCTCTTGGTAGTCGGCGGCAACGTAAAAGGCACCACCGGTAGATTCAGCCAAGCGTTTCATCAATGTGATATTTGCACTGACGTCGAGATACTCAAGCGACTGCTCACCAACTGTGATCCCCAATTGATCAGAACCAACCTCAGTTTCATTGATGACCGCAGTGGCACGCAAACTATATGCGCCGGCTCCCAAACCTGTTAACTCCGCTCTGTAGCGACCATTGCCGATAGACTGTAATTGGAACTCACGCTCTTGGTCACCTTGAATCTGCACAGTCACTTCGGCGCGATCATCGGGACGATAAACGTCGTCATACACCTGTGCAACCACTTCAACAGTTTCTCCAGCGCTGTAGTCTTGCTTGGTGGTCGACAAACGAACACGTTCTCCCTGGTCTTGCACTGAGAGCCACTCTACGACATTGCGCATGAGAATTGGATATACATCAATAGAGCGCTCTTGTCGCGCTTCATCAGGCGCATAACCGAGCAATTTCCAGCGGTACAATCCCCATGCGAGCAACGCCACACTGCGCTGATTCGAAGCACTGCGTTTCAAGAATACTGGCTCCTCGAGCGACACGCCGTTAAAGCGAGCGGTTGCAAGTACCTGTGCGCCTGGACGAGGCTGAACGAACAGCTCCGTGCGATACACTGGCGGCAAACGCAACCAGTCTTCAGCTTGTACAGACTCAACGCGCAATAGCGCATCTGCGGCGTATCGGCTAGAGATGTCAAACTGCACGTCCATAGTAATGGGGCTGTTCGAAAGTGATTCAAATGGCAGGAACTGCTCCAGCGGTTTAAGGCGCGAATAGTCGGTTTGCGGACCCGCGATAAACAAGAGCGGCTTGCCGGCTTTTGCTTGCTTGGCAACTGTTTCAATCACATCTGCTCTCGTGTCTGAAAGCGGAAAATTGTAAAGAACGATCACGCGCGCATCTGCGAGTTTGTCCTTATCAAGCTGCGGCTCAAATGTACCATCCCTTTGCTGTACCATCGAGTGTACCGAAACGTCTTGGTCTTGCTCAAGTACGCTGCGCAAGAAACGCAAGTCTGGTCCCGGCGCTCCGGCCACAACCGCAAATGATTGCCCGCGGTCGAGCACTTTCACAAATGTTCGACTGCGGTTATTTTTTGTACTTGCCTCACCGGCGAGAGTATCGATCACGAGCTCAATATTGAGGAGTCCGGCTGTATCCGCAACCACTTCAAACGGAATTGAAAGGACTGAAGAACCGGCAATGGCTGCCGTGTCTGAACCAGCCTTTCTTCCATTGATATACATACTTGTGTACACCGTGTCTTTGGCAAATCCTTGCACATCGACCTGAGCGAGAATTGGCAACCGTGTCCCAACAAAAGCCAAGTCATTGGCAATCACATTTCGCAATACTATATCTTGCGGAGACGATGTGTCGCCCACCATTACCGTGTGAACCGGTAGGCCAAGCAATTCTGCATCATACAATGGGTTGTCACCAACATTGTAGTTTCCGTCTGAAACCAACACAACGCTGCGAACATTGTCGCTCTCTGCATCGCGGAAAAGACTGCGAAATGCAGCCGAGATGTCGGTTGAGGAACCGCTGAAGTTCACATTGGAAGTGTCTAGGCTTTCGTGAACAGCAACAGTGCGATCAAAAATATGGTAACGCAATGACGGCTGTGCTTCTGCCGAGCTTACAATTTCGCGAACACTCGCTTCCCTGCTTCCACCTGCGTCGTCAATAATCATAGAGGTTGAGTTGTCGAGCAACACTGCTGCAATTGGTTCTTGTTCATCTCCCTGAATCATAGAAACAACAGGCTCAAAGAGCAAGAACAACAACAGTGAGAGAGCGGCTGACCGGAGACAAACGAGGATCCAGTGCCAAACTCGCGACGTTATAGCTTCGTATTTATACGTGTACAATGTATAAACAGTAGCAGCCGCTGCAAGCAAGAGATACAGCCATAGCGGGCCAGAGAGTGCGATGTCATACGAAATCATTCTTTGAGAGTTTTCTCCAATTCAAGTTGCGCGTGTTGCAAAGCGTCTTCAGTTGTTGTGTTGCCGAGCAGGACAGATTCTACTGCACCTTCAAACACGCGTTCTATTTCAAGCCATTGTGGATGTACAGGAGTCATGCGAGAATGTTGCAGTTGTTCTGCAAATACTCCCTTAAATGGCATGTCAGCAAACCACTGAGAATTCAGTCCTTCGTTGTGCGCAGGAAAACCAGCAGCAGCTACACCTTTGCAGAACCGAAGAGCTTGTTCAGCGCTCGTCACATATTCTGCAAATTTGCGTGCCAATTCAGGCTGCTTAGTTGTCGCGCTCAAGGCAATATATTCTCCACCAGCAAACGACACACCAGGACCATCGATTCCTGGAAACAGAAATGCTCTGGCGGTTACTTTGTTCGAGTCTGCTAGCAGTTTGGGAATCAACCAACTGCCCGACATCCAATATCCAATTCGGCCCTGCACAAAAGCGGCATCAAGCTCGCGTTGTGTGTTGAGTTTCCCATATTGCAACTGGTCAACATATGCCTGAACTCCTCGTGCAACTTCCGGTGAGTTGAGAGTTGGCTCACCAGCTTCGTTGAGCAACGCACCGCCAACACTCCACACGAATGGCAAAACCTTCTTGTACAAACGATGTGCGTCAGGCCCGTTGACTCCCACTGCAATCGTTTTGTCAGAATGCAATGACTTAGCTGAGGTTTCGAGTTCAGTCAATGTATTCGGCATGTCGACATCGGCACCAATCACCTGCGTATTTCCATACATCACCCTTGTATCTACCACCCAAGGAAGTGCAAATGCGCGGTTGTTAAACTCGGCCGGTGCACGCGAAAATTCTTGATATGGTGCTAGCACAGTTGCGGCATCACCTATATCAAACAACACACCAGAATAGGAAAACTGGGCTACCCAATCGGAGCCCAGTTCCAAAACATCTGGCGCTGTGCCAGAGCTAAAGGCGGCAAAGAGTTTGGCTTTGCCATCGCCCCACGACAGCTCCGTCATTTCGACCTGACAAGAGTACTGTTGTTCAAAGTCTGCCACGATGCCAGACAACACCTGCTTGGAAGCCTGATCACTCAAAAGTGCCAGAACTGAATTGTAGGCGTTGCGGTGGAATCTTGAGGAGTTTCAGAGTCTGAACATCCTGTCAAGAGGGCAACGGACAGCATCAACCATGTAAACAGTACTTTCATTGTCATTATTTCTCCATGTGCTTGATCACGGCATCACCGAACTCAGAAGTTTTGAGTTCTTTGGCATCGTCCATCAAGCGGGCAAAATCATATGTCACAGTTTTGGCAGCAATCGCGCCTTCAATTCCTTTCACCACTAAATCTGCGGCTTCATCCCATCCGAGGTGGCGCAACATCAGTTCACCTGACAGGATCAACGATCCCGGGTTCACCTTGTCCATACCTGCATACTTTGGCGCAGTTCCGTGCGTTGCTTCAAAAATCGCAATGCCGGTATCATAATTGATGTTTGCTCCAGGAGCGATGCCAATTCCACCTACCTGCGCAGCCAAAGCATCTGATATATAGTCGCCGTTCAAGTTCAGGGTAGCGATGACATCGTATTCTGATGGACGCAATAGAATTTGCTGCAAAAACGCATCTGCAATTGAGTCCTTAACGAGCAGTTTGTCACCAGGATTTCCGCCACAGTCGTCCCATCCTACAGCAACATCACTAAACTCATTTTTCACCAGTTCATAACCCCAATCGCGAAATGCACCTTCGGTGAACTTCATGATATTGCCTTTGTGAACCAATGTGAGATTGCGGCGCTTGTGTTGCAAAGCGTACTTTAGTGCGGCACGGATGATGCGTTGAGAACCTGGACGAGAAACTGGTTTGATGCCGAGCCCCACTTGGTCAGCTTCATCTCTAAAACGGATTTTCTCGTACTGTTTTGGGAAATGCTCTTTCAACATTTCCATTGCTTGTTTCTGTTCTTCAGTTTCGGCCTTGAACTCGATGCCAGCGTAAATGTCTTCCGTGTTTTCGCGGAAAATCACCATATCAATTTTATGTGGTTCTTTCACTGGTGATGGAACACCTGTGTACCAGCGTACGGGACGCAGGCATGTAAACAGGTCGAGCTTCTGACGCAAAGCGACGTTTATCGACCGAATTCCGCCTCCAACTGGCGTAGTGAGAGGCCCTTTGATGGCTACAGTATATTCTTCGATCGCCTTGAGAGTGTCTTCGGGAAGCCACGTATTTGGACCGTACACTTCATTCGACTTTTCACCAGCAAACACCTCAAACCACTGCAACGACTTTTCACCGCCATACGCTTGCTGTACAGCTTGATCGAGCACCTTCTGCGTTGCAGCCCAGATATCCGGACCGGTTCCGTCTCCCTCAATAAATGGGATGACAGGATTGTTGGGAACCTGAAGTGAACCATCTTCTTGAACCGTAATCTTTTCACCTGCAGCAGGCTTCTCGAGTTTTTCGTATGTAAACGACATTTTTTCTCCTTTCTAATATGTCCGTTAGCCACACTCCTGTGTCGACCGAGAACAGAAACGAACAAGATACTTCCTTATTAGCCAACTTGCCAAGATTCTCTTGTGCTCCGTCAACATTCCTCAACACATAGGTAACTTCCCTAAAGTCAAACACAACTCATACAGGAATAGAAAACTCGCTCAATTTTTCGTAATTTTGGGGCTTCTGAATTTGGCGGGGAACCGCAGATCAACACAACACTAACAGGTGAAGTTCATGGCAACACGTATTGCGATTAACGGATTCGGACGTATTGGACGACTGGTTTTCCGTAGAATGATGTCACAATCTGACGCGTTTGAAGTAGTAGGAATCAATGACTTAACTGATGCGAAAACGCTCGGTCTTTTGGTGAAGTACGACTCGGTACACGGCAGGTTTGACGGTACTGTGGAAGTAGATGGCAACAACATTGTCGTCAACGGAAAGTCGATTCCTGTAACAGCTCATCGCAATATTGAAGACTTGCCTTGGAGCAATGTTGATATTGTCATCGAAGCTACTGGAGTCTTCCGCACGCGCGAAGCTTGTATGAAGCATGTTGCCAATGGCGCTGAGAAAGTTATTCTGACTGCTCCGGCAAAAGACGAGCTCGACGCAACTGTTGTGCTCGGTGTGAACGACAGTATTCTCACTGGCGACGAACGCGTACTTTCAAATGCATCATGTACAACAAATTGTCTGGCTCCGATGGTGAAAGTCATGAAAGACAAATTTGGCATGACGTCTGGCTTGATGACTACAGTTCACGCCTACACAAACGATCAGAATATTCTCGATCTACCACACAGCGATATGCGCCGCGCACGTGCAGCCGCAGCCAACATTATTCCAACCACGACTGGTGCTGCCAAGGCAGTAGGTATCGTGATTCCGGAAATGGCCGGCAAACTCCACGGTTTCGCTCTTCGCGTTCCAGTACCAGACGGATCAATTACAGACTTCACATGCCAGGTTTCTCGCCCTGTCACAGTTGAAGAAGTAAACGCAGCTTTTGCAGAAGCAGCAGCTGGAGATATGAAGGGAATTTTGGAATACTCGGAAGACCCAATTGTAAGCTCGGACATTGTTGGCAACCCACACAGCTGTATTTATGATTCTCCATTGACAATGGTTATGGAAGAAACAACAGTGAAGATTGTTGGTTGGTACGACAATGAATTTGGCTACTCAAATAGAATTGCTGACCTTGCTTTGAAAATTTCGAAGTAAGCGTAGAGTTCAATGATTGCGGAATGAAGAATCTCTATGGAGGTTCTTCATTCTTTTTTTCTACCACTTTTTTTGTTGAGTTAACACATGATTACGTCAGTTGCAGATCTTGATGTTGCCGGTTCTACAGTTCTTGTTCGTGTGGATTTTAATGTTCCATTGCAGGATGGTAAAATCACAGACGACGCCCGAATCACGGCCGCAATTCCGACAATAAAGCTGATTCGCGAAAAGGGTGGTCGGGTCGTTTTGATGTCGCACTTGGGACGTCCCAAAGGTGAGATTAAACCAGAACTGTCATTAAAACCGGTGGCTGAGCGTCTTTCTTCCCTGCTCAACACTGATGTGGTATTTCTCGACAATTGCATTGGCGCAGAAGTTCAACAGTCAATTTCTGAAGCCGCTTCTGATGCTGTTGTTCTTCTCGAAAACGTTCGTTTTCACGCCGAAGAAACACAGAACAACGATGCATTCGCGGCTGCGCTTGGAGCCAATGGTGATGTGTTTGTCAATGATGCATTTGGAACCTCGCACCGCGCCCATGCTAGCACGGCGGGAATTGCCAAACATGTACAGCGCTGCGGCGTTGGCTTGCTGATTGAAAAGGAGCTGAAATATCTCGGCAGTGCAGTCAATGATCCCCAAAAACCACTCGTTGCAATTCTAGGTGGTTCGAAAATCTCAGGGAAAATTGACGTTATTGAAAGCCTCATGGACAAATGTGATGCTATACTTGTCGGCGGCGGCATGATTTTCACATTCTATAAAGCCATGGGCAAGCAAGTAGGCGCTTCATTGGTCGAAGAAGATCGAATTGAGATGGCGTCAGAAATTCTTGAAAAAGCCAAAACTAGCGGCGTTCGTCTCATTTTCCCTACCGACGTAGTCGTTGCAGACGCGTTCTCCAACGAAGCAAAACACCATGTTGAATCCGTGGATTCTATCCAAGATGGCTGGATGGGACTCGACATTGGACCAGAAACCGAACGTATGTTCAGACGCGAAGTCTTACACGCAAAAACCGTGCTGTGGAATGGTCCGATGGGCGTATTTGAAATGTCTAGCTTCGAGTCTGGAACTCGAGCAGTTGCTCAGGCGTTAGCAGACGCAACACTCGATGGTGCAACTACGATTGTTGGCGGTGGCGACAGCGCGGCGGCGATCAAGCAATTCGGGTTCTCAAAATCTGTATCGCACGTTTCAACAGGTGGTGGCGCAAGCCTCGAATTTCTCGAAGGCAAAATACTGCCCGGAATTGCTGCTTTGGACAAGTAACCACAACTGTCAGCAATTTCAATATTTTACGTGCGTCTCTTGATGTCAATGTCAACTAAAGTCAATGCACGTCTACTATGAATAGATTTCAGTTTCAACAACCCCCACGCGGCGGTATGGGTGGTGGAATGCGCGGGATGTTTCCACCGACTCCCCCAGTTATTAAAGCACTGATACTCTTGAATGTAGTTATCTACATTCTCGAAATGATTGCTCCCGAACCGGTACTTACTTATTTAGCTCTATTCACGCCTGGACAGCCCGGTACCACGATGTACCCTTGGGCGTTTATCACGTATCAATTCACTCACAGCCCGAGCGGGCTGATGCACATTCTCGTTAATATGTTTGTGCTGTGGATGTTTGGCTCTGACGTAGCCCGGCGTTTTGGTACAGTTAAATTCCTCACGTTCTATTTGTTGTGTGGAGTTGTTGCTGGTTTTGTTCATCTGATTGTATCGGGATTCATATTCAATGAAGCTTCCATGCTTATTGGCGCTTCTGGTAGCGTCATGGGCGTGATGGTTGCGTTTGCAATGATAGACCCCAACCGCCCCGTGTATCTGTATTTTGTTTTGCCAGTGAAGGTCAAGTATCTCGTCATCGGATATATCGCGCTAGATCTATTTAACGGACTAGGTGGTTCTTCCAATGTTGCCCACTTTGCGCACTTAGGTGGCGCTGTAGGCGGCTGGTTCTTGTACAAGCACCAACACGATATTGGGCTTTTCGACTTTGTAGAACGTCAGGTGGCTAAATTGAACTCTAAAGGCGGTGGCCAATACGCGCGATACCGCGATGCCAATACGTCTACAAAAAAGACCCCGAATTGGTGGAAAACTGCGGGGTCAAAATCCTCAGAACCGCCTTCAACTGAAGACATTGATAGAATTCTTGATAAGATTAATTCCAAAGGCTACACCTCCTTGACGGACAAGGAAAAACGGGACCTCGAAGAGTACAGCCGGCGACGATGATAGAACAAGACACACTTTTTTTCGATTCAGTGCATTTTTTTTGTAACTATCCAGAGAAAGGTTGTGTCTAATGGGTGTTGTCGGCATTGAAGCCGGCGGCCTAACAAACAACATGATACCACGCAAGCAACATACCATTGACAACCTTGATGAAACCGTTCAGAAGTTTCGTCAGGGTTCTGCTGAAGCCTTCAGCATGCTGTACAAGGCATATCAGCAAAGGGTATACCGCTACTGCGTTAAAATGATGGGAAGTGAAGCACAAGCGAAAGATGCGGTCAAAACTTTCCTGCCTGGTTGTTCACAATTGCTCGCAATACATGCCTGAATCACATTCGCAAACGCAAGCACTCTGATTCGTTCGAAGAAGATATACACGGTAAATCGTTCTATTCCAACAGGTTGCAACGTACCGATGTGTTGATGAAAGACCGTATCAATAGTGCTATACAAGAGCTTCCTGCGAAGCTTCGCGAAGCATTGGTATTGCGTGAATACGAAGAATATTCTTACAAAGAAATAGCCGAGATTACTGGTATTGAAGTTTCACTCGCGAAAGTTCGGGTGCACCGAGCTCGCGTACAATTGCGCAAAACGCTCAAGCATGTGGTGAAAGAATACAATGAAGCTTGATGTGCTCATAACGAAATACCTTGATGGTGAGCTCACCATGCAGGAAGATGCAGAACTTCGCGAATATATCGCTGAGTATCCTGAAGCAAAAGAACAGTTTCAGGAAGCTCTTGATATTCACGTCGCACTTAAAAGCGATGCTGACGCGACAGTCCTCCCTGCCGATCTAGCCCTGGCAACAGAGGAATCCGTCTTGATGCAAATTCTGGGCGACCTGCCACCTGCCGAGGAAAAGAAAAAGCGACGCGTTGTGCCACTGTGGTGGTCACTTCCAACAGCAGCAGTTCTCACGGGCATTCTTGGCTTTGTGTTCAGTGGTAGCTTGTTCGACAACGAAGTACAAAAGAATGTTGCATTCTTAGACAATTATCAAGCTGTTGAGCTGGAAATGCCGTTTCCGAGCGATGATGCTGAGTACCTTATAGGTAATGATGCAAGCAGCAATATTGAGAATGCCATCGCTTACTCAGATGTACAAGACATCTCGCCTGAACGATCAAATCATTATGAACCAGCTAACGCTTCAGCAAATTCCATGGCTGAGTCCAACACGAACAACAACTCATTTGCTGTTCGCGGTTCGCGTATGATTCAAGCTGACGGTGATATGGAACATGCTATGAGTGCGGTTGCGCTTGCTGATGAAGGCAACGAAACAGTAGACACAGATTTCTCGGGAAGCGGTAGTTATGTTTCTCGTGCAGATTACGATGAGCGCATCAGTGAAAATTCCGCACCATTGTGGCAGGAATCTCAAAATTTGTATGCGTCTCTGCCTATTTCACTGACGACAACAATTGGTACAGAAGTGGCTTCAAATGGTGCTAACAATGGCGCCGTGTTCAGCTTCGCTTCGCAGAGTCTTGCATACGGCATCAGTGATGCAGGCAAGATTGGACTTGAAGCTGGGCACTTCTCTTATGCGTTCAACACTGTTGAACGTGTTTATGTACCGAAAGTCAAAGCATTTGGAGACAATGTCACGATTCCGCCAACGCCTCTCAAGGGTGGTAGTGGACAAATCAATGTGCTTGATCAGTCCTCAGAAGAGCTTTCAGCGCATGGCCAGTTTCTGACACTTGTTTCAACCAAAGAGAAAAGTTCAGTATTTGGGTCTGTGTTTTACGAACACCGCTTGTACAATTCTGAACACTTTCACTTTCTCGCGCGTATAGGTTTCGGTGGTTCTTCAGATGGATTGCTGACATATGTCCGCACTGGAACCGGATACGAACTCTCTAGCACTGTGAGCCTTAATGCAGGAATCGACATGAGATACTTGCAGCTGCGTAGCTTGCAAAACAATGCCCCGCAAACGAACCACATCGGGATCTCATTGTTTAGTTCCCTGAACATTACACTCTAAGACGTTTTCGGATCCATCAGTCGGCGAATAAATCGGTAACCCTTTGGATGAAGGGAGTTGCGTTGCCGCCATCCCAATCTCGCAGTGCGTGCTTGAATTTGTAGTAGTCTGCTTCAACGTCCTTGCGATACAATGGCGTGGCTGGTAGTCCGAGCGCTTTTTGAATGAGCATATTCTGCAACAGAGCAACTCTGCCGTTCCCATCCTCAAATGGCGCTATATACGTCAACTTCCAAAAGGCATAACCCAGCACAAGTGACTCAGATGCTCCGTTTATGACCATCTTCAATCGTTTAAGACAGTCTTTCTCGTACTCTTGCATCCAAGTTTGAATCGACTCAACATCACTTGCAGCTGGCACGTGAAACCCGACATGAATAGCTCCAGAACGGAGAACGCCGGCATGTTCAAATACGCCTTCAAAGAGCTGCTTGTGAAGCTCTGTGAGCGTTGATGCCGTAAACAAGTCACCCAATGCAATCTGATTCTCGCTTGCCACGATGTCGCGCACGCGATCCAACACTAGCGTTCGAGTTTCATACTCCTTTTGCAGTGCTTCTCTGTTGGGCATTGTTGCCGTACCATTGTTGCGGTGGTGTCCGCTACCAGTCAAATTCATCTACCATCCTCTCCTTGAATCCTGTTGTTTCCAAGCTCAATAGCCATACGATGTCAACAGAGTTTTATTATTGCGCCAGTCGCCGCGAACTTTCACGTATAACTGCAAAAACACTTGTTCACCTAGGTGATCTTCAATGGTTTGCCTTGCTCTGCTGCCTGTGCGCTTCAAACTCTCCCCGCCTTTGCCAATCAAAATTGCCTTTTGCGTGTCGCGCTCAACAATGATATCGGCCGAGATGTGCCATTTCCCAGATTCGCGTTCGTTGAACTCAACGATTACTACTTCGGTTGAATACGGTATTTCTTGTTTGTACTCGCGAAACACCGCTTCGCGAATGTATTCTGAAATAAAGAAGCGTTCTGGATGCTCCGAGAGCATTTCAGGATCGTAGAAAAAGGGATGTTCCGGTAAGTATGACACCAACACATTCAGCAGTGCCTCTGTGTTTTCACTCTTCAAAGCAGACAAAGGCACGACATCGCGCGCAAACCCAGACTCCATAAAACTTGCCATCACCGGAAGAAGCTCTTTCTTGTGGTATACCTTGTCAACCTTGTTCAATCCCACCACTACCGGAGTGTCTACGCCTTCTAGCACCTCTGTCAACCTACCCGGAAGATTCTTCACGTCGGGCAAGCGCTTCGAGACATCAAACAAAACGAGGAGTACATCCGCGCCTGAAATGGACTCGCGTACATACTCCATCATTGATTTTTGTAGTTCGTATTTTGGATCCAACAAGCCTGGGGTGTCCAGAAACACGAGTTGATTGTTTTCCTCGGTATGAATTCCGAGAACACTCTTGCGAGTTGTTTGAGGTTTGTTCGTAACAATACTCAAGTGTGTTCCGAGAATGTCGTTGAGCAGGGTCGATTTCCCGACATTTGGCTCGCCAATTATGGCTACAAACCCAGCCCGTGTTGCTTCTGATTCTTGCATGTGATTCCTTTTTGCTACAAAAATAGCAAATACGGACATCACATTTTAAATGTCACTGGAATAACCATCCACACGCGAACTGCTACGCCGTTCTGCATGCCAGGAGAAAAAACAGCTTCTTGTGCTGCGCGAACTGCTTCTTTCTCGAGTAACATGTGGTCTGAATGTACCAGTTTCACTTGCTCAACACGACCGTCAACCCCTACCAGCACACGCATGTACACGGTTCCGGTTACACCGGATTTTCTCGCAATTTCAGGATATTCAATGTTGCGATACAGCGCTGCCATGTCCAGTGTTGGTTGCTGTTCAACCGGCATAAAATTTCCCGATGGATCGTCGCCATACACCGCCGTGCGCTGTGCAGTATCTCGGCTTGAGCCAGATCCATCTACCAATGGCAAGCGCGGGTGCAAGCCCCACAAAGGCGATCTTGTTCCGCCTTCTGCGGACGGGTTTGGCAAGAGGCTAGCAACACGAGGAGTTGGTTCTACCGTTTGACTCTGTGTTGATTCGGAAGGTTCTTCAACCGCAACAGGTCGCCCACCTTCATTTGAAACGGCCTGTGATTCCGAAGGAACAGCAACTGCCGGTTCCGCTTGTTGTGTTGTGGTCGAAGGAGCGCGTTGCGGTTGTTCTACCGGAGCTGCTACAGGCTCTGGCTGCGTAAAGAGCGAAATCAAACGCATTGGTTCAGGTTTCAGGGGTGGTAATAATGTTCCAAGCACACGCCCTGTATCAACAGCTAACAACAGCAGAGCAATTGAAACGAATGCCGACATCACAATTCCCATCGCTCTGCCGGTTTGGTTTTCTTGTGGACGTAACAACATAGGTGCCTCCCTTTCTGCTAGTGAACCAGACTCTATACTAGTTAGAGGCAGCACGCCGGCAAAGAGTTACACTAGTTGGGCAAGCAATGCTCCAGAATTGCTTCTGCATCTTCCAATGCGATGTCTACAATCGCCGCATCCCGAAAAGCAGGACTCGCTGCAGTGTCGAACACAATTGTGGCAAGGCCCAATCGGCGTTGAAACCATGTGCTAACGACAGCAACTGTCTGAATTTTTCGGCGCGGAATAATACTGATGTTCCGTCTCCAGACCCCACTTTTGACAAATATCTTGTTCTTTGTTAATGTATAACCTCTGTGTCTAAACCGAAGTATTGCACCATACAACAATGCCGGCACAAGAAGCAGCAGCCAGTACAATTCTGGAACAAACCAAGCTGCAGGTAGAGTCACAACAGCCAAAGCCATTGAATATCTAAAAAACGCACGGCGAATAGTCTTTTTTGAAACCGGCTCGAAATTCGTTGGAAGCTCTTCCTCCTCGATATCGCGAACTAAACTCTCAACCTCGTCATCAGTTGCAAGCGGAATGGCCATTTCGCTTCCTTTGCCGCGAACTCCGAGTCCAGCAGTCTGAACTTGCAACATCCCCAAACGCATGCGTTGTAAAATCGGGTTCGTAGAAACAACCATCATTTGAAGTTTTTTCAGTGGAATCACACCGCGGTATTTTGACAACAGTCCGTGCTCAACATCCAACTGGCCCGGACGCTTTGTCAGCACAAAGCCATAGTATTTCAGAAACGACATCACCGCGCCTGAAAACCAGCCCAGAAAGAGCATCAGGAATCCGATGAGCACAACTATCAGAATTGGTCCTACAATGTCTCCAAATGCCAAAAAATTGTCGCGCTGACTGTTGGCAAAATCTTCAAATACATGCTTGGGGCTGATGTTGAACAATGGCAAAAATGTCGCTGCGATACCGACATAGATAAGCGAAAACTGAAACGCGCTCTTGAGTAGAACCCTCGAAAGAGGCATGCGCAGGAGCTCCACTACTTGTTCTGTTGTTTGTTCCTGCTCATCGTAGCTGTGTTCCCATTCAGAAGCAACCGAATCTTCGGCACGGTCTGCCTCTTGCGAGGAGTTGGAAGGTTCGGTGCGGAGGACCTGGCGTTGAGCATACACATATTCTTTGATCGCATTGGCGTCTGAAAGCGAAACAAACTCGAGCACGCCCTCACTAGCTTGTCCACCTGCTGTCTCAACCTGAACTTTGGCAATGCCAAGGACGCGCTGAATAAATGATTGATGTATATTAACATTTTGTACGCGCTTGATAGGAATACTTCGCTTGCGACGCGCAATAATTCCGCTTTCAATATACAGCTCATGTTCATCTATTGTATAACGGAAAAACAGCCAAGATAGAACAAGGCTTGGGACTGCGAACAATGCAAAAGCGATCATGACGTATAGTCCATCTATGCTTTCACCTTGCAGTGAATTGTACAACACAAAACCCGCCAGTGGCAAACTGATAATGCCCTTGTACGCCATTGTCAAGGGATGCAGTCTGTGCGTCTCTAACAACTCCTCAAATTCTTCGATGTTATCCACTATACCGCATCCTCTTCATCGGTATTTTTCAACTGATCGCGGACTAACTCGGCATACTCAAGCTCCAAACCTGGAATCACAATATCTGCTCCTCGCGACCCTGCTGTGTAGATAACGAGCTTTGCAATTCCGAACATTTTCTCGAGTACATTCTGGGCAACATCAAGGTGTTGAATGCGCTTGACTGGTGCTACAGTGTGTACTTGGGTGAACACTCCGCGGTGCACGTGAAACTCGTCTTCAAGCAAGTCGAAAGCCCATCTTCGGTAGCGCATTATTGGCATAGTAATAGTGTACAGCACCAGAATGAATGCAGCAGCAGCTGTAAACACGAATGGTGACAAACCGAGCCAGCTGCGCACCGAGCCAACATCTGTTGTGTCCGCAATAGCAATCAACACTACGAGTATTGTAAATCGCACCATGTACTGCAGTATCCACACAAACTGCACGCGACTATCTAATTTCATCATGTACGTTGCACCCTGAGTCTAATCTTGTAACTTAGATGGTCGAATTGAGTCTCCTTGTTGTTGGAAACTCCAACAGTAACAACTTAGTGAATTCTCATAGTAATTGCGGTATCTGATCCATGCGTTCTGTTCTCAATTTTCCCTTGTTGTGTACTCTGACAGTTGTACTACTTGCCGGTTCGCAAATTGCGGAAGCAACCGGTTGGCCTCAGAAGGCAGACAATGGTTTTGTTAAGGTGTACTATTCGTCGGCCACAGCTTCTTCCTACTTTGGAGGTGACGGCACAGTAATCACGCAGCACCGCCTAGAAGATCCCAATGATTCAACGCGGCAGTATATGCGCTTTGACTACGACATTCAAGTGTTCGGTGTTTATGGTGAGTTTGGGTTGAGCGACAATCTGACCCTTGTGGCAGACTTCCCACTCGTTGCTTTGTCGCTCACGGAAACCACTGAAACTCTGCGTTCGTATCCCTCTCAAGGGGTCACGCTTTCGAGTACGAGTGACACGACCCTCGATATTGCCGCCTTTGCGTATTATGGGCTCGGAGTGAGATATGCCTTGCCACTACAAGGAGATCTCAATGTTTTAGGACTTCTGGATGTCAGAATTCCACCTGGCTTTCACAACGGTTTGTACGACGATCCTGAGTTCGAGTATTTGTCAGACGGTGTATTTGCTATGCGTATTGGCGCTGAGCTTGGACTACCAGTCTCTGGTGGTTGGTTGGCTACGCGCATTGCATATGCTCTGAATGCCGAAGAGCGCTCAGACGAGCTTCATGTATGTCTTGAAGGTGGGCTCAACACAGTCGAAAATGCACAAATAAAGCTGTTTGTTGATGGCATTCTCGCACTTGAAGACCCGGAAACGAGCAGACCTTTTAATGTACGCGAAACACCTTCAGTTGAGCAGTACATTGTCACAGGAGGTTCGTTCATCTTCAACTTTTCAGAAGCCTTGTTTGCTGATTTCACCATTTCTGCTCCGCTCGCTGGTGCAAATACTTGGAACGGAGCAGCTGTTAGCTTTGGCATCGGCCTAAAATTCGATGTTGACGCCGATGCTGGGGAGTAAGCCAATGCTTTCGTTTTCTTCTACTTCTTGTGTCCGTTGATTCCACTTTGCAGATGTGATATTGTTGCGGTTGTAAATATTCTGAATGTCGAGATACGCGCGCAACTGCCACGAAGAAAATGAGAATTTCTTGTCGACGCGAACATCAAGTGCGTGAAAAACTGGGAGTCGCTCTCCCTCGTTGTATCGCTCAAAATCCAATTGTCCTTCACTGGTATATGGAGTTTGTGGCAAGCCTGATGCGACACGGAATTTTGCGCTAACCTCCCAATCGTCCGCTGGACGGTATCCACCAAGTATATTTGCAATAACAGGTTGATCATAGGCACCAACCCGCTCTTTGCCTTCGATAGAAGTAAAGACGGAATGGCTAAGCGTGAGACTTACCAAACCAAACAGCGGGATGTCCCCTGGCTTTTTCTGCAGAAATATTTCGAGACCATACGATGTACCTTCACCCATATTCGAGATAGGTTCCAACCCAAACGGAATGTCGGTAGTAACATCTTCAAAGCCTGAGGGGGCTAGAACTGCCTGTGGTCGGTAAATGCGCGCCGGATAGTCGTCGTATTTTTTGTAAAACACTTCTGCCTGTAGTTTCACATCCTCGCTGAGTAAGCGTGAAGACGAAAGTACTACCTGTTGAGACTGCATCGGCGACAATTCATCGTTATTCGGTCCGCCAATCAACCAGATATACGACGGAGCTTGCACGTATTGACCGGCCGAGACGGAAACAGATCCTGTAGGGCTGTATTGCCACTTTAGACTCGCTCTTGGAGAAACGTACATGCCACCAGCACCATAGTCGTAGTAGTCAGCCCGAAGACCTACAACAGCTTCGAGATCAGCAAAGATATTTGCAGAGAGTTCCGCGTATGTTGCATTGTTCAGGGCATTGAACGATGTATCGACGCTGAGAGCCTGCGGCGCGCCGAACTCATCTGTTCGAATAAAACCTGGTACCTGTACATCAAAGTCCAACGTTGTTGAATAGCGAATTTGATTGCCGAGCAAGAGCGTATATCCATCGTTAAACAACGTCAACTCATTGCGAAGAGATATTTCGCCCTCACGAGATTCATTGCCAAAAATTCTGTTGCCGAGACTGTCATTCTGAAACACGGAGTATTTGTTGTACGTGCGCCCAAATGTTGACTCAAGCAATGCATCTTCAAATATGTGTTTCCACGTCATACCAGAGAAGTACTGGTCTTGCGATGGGCTCGCCACCCTAGAATTGTCGTATCTATTGTCTTCATCTTCGTTATTCAGCGAGACTTTGTCCAATGCACCAACAAACAAAAAAGAGAGAGAATTGTTGTCGTCGATGTCCCAATTCACTTTTGTCTGCGCATCCCAATACGAAGGAACAAATGAAAAACCTGCCAATTCGAACAAGAGATCGAGATACGACCTGCGCACTGAAACCAAGTACGAAGCGTCCTCGCCAATTGGCCCCTCGGCAATAGCCCCAAAGCCTGTTGCGGATAGGTTTAGCGTACCTGAAAGTCGCTCTCTACTTCCTTCTCGTAAGCGGATATCGGTGACACTCGACAACCGATCGCCGTATTTTGTTGAGAAACCACCGCTTGCAAACGCAGTTTTATCTACGAACTCGATGTTTATGAGTGTCAACGGTCCACCTGATGCCCCTTGCGATCCAAAGTGATTGATGTTCGCTACTTGAATGCCATCAACGAGAAACAGGTTTTCATACGGTGCACCTCCGCGAACAGCCAGGTCATTGCGTCCGGGCTGCGTCGAACTCACACCAGGCAAAACGGCCACTGTTCGAAGCACGTCCTCTTGCGCACCCGGTGCGCGCCGAGTTTCTTCGGCACTCAGCGACTGCACACTTGTGATCGATTCCACCTGTGGTTCAAACAAACCGCTTTCAACGACCACGGTAGCACCGGTGATCACTTGCGACTGCATTGTAAAATCTATGATCGACGACTTTCCTGCTCCGACAACCACATCTGTTTTGCTTTGTGTTCGGAAACCAATAGCACTTACTGAAACAGTATACACACCAGGCTCAATGTTCCGCAGAACAAAGCGACCGTTCGGACGCACAATGGTTCCTAGCTTCGTGTCTTCTAGCTTGACAGTTGCTCCTGGAATTGGCTGCGCAGTTTCAGAACGCACTGTTCCTTCTATTACACCTTGCTGTGCACTAGCAACCGCCGGCAACAGAACTATGGCAAGAACAAGGATAGCGAAGCGATAGACAAACAGACCTTTCATTGAATTAGTTCTAATCTTTGAGTTTATGTGTTGCAACATCTATTTTAAGGCTGACGCGAGCTAGTCTAGAGTATTGTTAAAAAACGGTATCTTTTTGGTTCCACAATACCGAGTGGAAATATATTGACGACCAAATTTCGAGGAAACCATGGTTATTAGGAAATGGGGCATAACATGTGCCTGCTTTGTCGCTACTTCAGCAGCTCTAATCGCTGGGAACACTTCACAATTGCGAGTGCTCGACAGTGGAAGTGAGCGCGCGGATGGGTTTCAAACACTTGCACGAGTTGCACCAACTGCCGAGGTTGCTCCGGACTATTATCATCCAAACATAGTCACGTTCAAGACAACCGAACACTGGATTATCGACGATGCAAACAATGCCTTTCCTGAGCAAGCAATACGCAATGTCTTGTTGGACGCCGGAGTTGTTCGCGTAGAACCACTCGTACAATCTTACAACAGTCGAGCTCATGACCCTGCAGACAAGCACGGCGTTGGTAGATTGTACCGAGCATACTACACCAATGCTGTAGATGCTCAAGAATTGTCGCGCCAACTCTCCTCGCTGCAGTCAGTTCAATATGCGTCGCCAGAAATGAAAATGGCGGCTACATTTACTCCCAATGACCCTCAGTTTGGTCAGCAAAATGCCCTACAACGCTTGCAAGCAGATGCCGCTTGGGACTTCGAGAAAGGCAGCAGCGATGTTGTGATTGCTATCATCGATTCTGGTACAGACTGGGAGCACGAAGACTTAGCGTCGAAGATCTGGGAAAATTCGGACGAAATCCCGGACAATGGTGTTGATGACGACAACAACGGTAAAGTAGATGATGTTCGCGGATGGGACTTCGTGGGCAATGTCGGATTTAGTCAGATCTTTGCAGGTCAATTCCTTGAAGACAATGACCCCAAAGTGCGCGGCACTTCAGGTAACTGGGGCAATGATGGGCGCAGTCATGGCACGCAAGTTGCCGGAGCTGCTGCAGCTGCAACCAACAACGGAACGGGAATCGCAGCCATAGGCTACAACTGCACAATTATGCCTCTCAAGGTAGGATCAGATGACCCAAGTGTCGGCGGAATCTATCGCGGTTATGACGCAATTATGTATGCAGCTGAAAACGGCGCGGACATCATCAATTGTAGCTGGGGCGGTTTTGGTTATAGTCCAATTGCCGAAGACGTGGTGAACCAGGCTACAGAAATGGGCTCACTCGTTATTGGCGCTTCTGGCAATACCGGCTGGAATATCGATGGCGATATCATGCATTATCCATCAAACTACGATGCAGTTTTTAATGTAGGTTCAACACGAAACAACGATAGAGTCTCGGGCTTTTCGAACTACGGAATGGCAATTGATGTGTACGCCCCAGGCAATGGCGTGCGAACAACGCATCCTGAAAATGGCTACAGCAATGTGAGTGGAACCAGTTTTTCAGCTCCAATTGTGGCCGGTTTGGCAGGATTGATAAAGTCGCAACATCCTGATTGGACGCCGCAACAGCTAGCTCTGCAGATCCGTGGAACCAGCGACGATGTGGTCGCACAGAACGACGACCGTCATATCTACTTCGGTAGAGCCAATGCAGCGAATGCAGTTGGCACCAATCGAACTATCAATGGTCCGAGTTCAATGCCGGGGTTGACAATTAGTGAAATTGCACTCAATGGATCTACCGGATATATTAATAGTTATGGTGAATCCACGCTGCGTCTCACTATTGAGAATGTTTTGTCGAATGCTTCAAACGTGAGGGTTACAGCTGAGAGTTTAGACGGATACATCAGTATTCAGAACGGATCCCAAACTGTAGGTAGCATCTCCGCAGGAACAACAGAAGATCTCGATCTCGACATAGAAGTAGACGAATGGTTGCCTTGGTTTGATGGGTTTGCAAATGTACTCGTGACAATTGAGAGTGGACAGTACGTCAACATCGAAGTGCTGCGAATTCCGGTTCTCATGGAATCTGAAAACTCAGGTGCGACTCACTATATAACTGGCAACGCCCTCAATAGCTCTAATGTCGAATTTCAATGGTTCGGTGCACATGCACCTGATATGAACACTATGTGGACTGTGGGTTTGTTCGTGTCTGGAACTACCCAAGATGCGGTTGCAATGCGTTATGCTCCGGCCAACGGACAAACTCAAGCCTTCACAAATAGCGTTTCAGATCACCCAGCTTTTTGCGTGTATTCGTTCTCAGGTAACCACGCAGTCTTAGGAACAGCCGCTTCTGACGGATCAGCCGCCGAAGTGCGCCGCACTGTAAACGGTGGCGCGTTTTGGCAAGGCACTGACGTCACGAATATCACAACCTTCATCAACGGCTTGCATTTCTGGAACACCTCCGAAGGACTGTTGATGGGAGATCCTAAAGCAGGTACATTTGGTGTAGCTACAACAACTGATGGTGGTGTTACATGGAATGCAGTTTCAGAAGCACCTACAGCCTCGTCTGGCGAAAACGGTTTACTACACTCATTTGATGTCGTTGGTGACACTGTTTGGTTCGGAACAAGTAGAGGACGTGTTCTCCGTTCCACCGACCGCGGTGAAACCTGGACGAAGTTTACGCTGAAGTCCAATGCACAAGTCACGGCTCTAGCATTTAAGGATGACTTGCACGGAATTGCAGTTTACCGCGATGGTCTTGATGAAGGAGCACCACTGAGGGTCGCAGTTACTTTGGATGGCGGCGAGTCATGGAACACTGGCCTACAAAATCCGGCGATTGCGAATATCATTCCGATGTATGCATTTGCCAACCCGGGGTCACAAGACATGCATGTGATTGGTGCGAATGGAGCTATATACTCAACAGATGACAATGGTGAGACATGGTACATGACGCTGGCTAAACA
>JAUHYX010000013.1 GCA_030426285.1 bacterium | reverse complement strand
CAAAGTCTGGGCTCTCAAATGTTTGCACATTGGTCGTATTTATCTTTGTCGCCTCTGAAGCCGCCAGGACGGTTTCATTCAAACACACCAAAACGCCTAGGTTGCGACAATTGGGGTCAGCGGCAACTGAAACAGCATCGCGCAGATTGCGCGGTCCGTCCCAATCCGGTTCACTCGAATTGCGCATCGAACCAACCAACACAATTGGCTTGTCGGCACTGTGGCAACAATCGAGAAAATACGCGGTTTCTTCGAGCGTATCCGTACCGTGCGTGACAACAACTCCGCTTATTTCTGGCCGTTCGAGCAATGAGTCTATCAGCGACTTCAGCTCCCACATTACTTCTTCAGTGACATGCGGACCGGGCAAACTGCCGAATTCAACAGCCTCGGTTTCAGAGAACAATTCCATGTCGTCAGTTGATGCCAAAATTTCATTGGCGCTGAGGTGAGGCACAACTCCGCCGAACTCCGCATCGCGGCGCATACTGATAGTGCCACCGGTGAAGACTATTGCGATTTTTGATTCTTGTAGCATACTGCAAACTTAACTCAACTGACGCGTGCACAAAATATACGCGGCGTTAAATCACTCACTTATTTTCCACATGGTCGATATTTCGTATTTTCCCGCCAATGATCCGGTCAGTGTATATCCGCATGACAGTGCTCGCAGGTGTAGTTGTACTCCTTGGCAGCTGTGCAACAACTCCAGTGTGTGAAGACATTACTGCAGAAGGCAACCTCGGCAGTGCTGTGAATTCTCCATGGGATGAGTACGCGCCAGTGATGTACGGCAACAACAATCTGCTGTTTACCTCAAACCGCGAGTACGACGGTGCCGGCTTTATTGACTCAATTTCCCAGTTTGGAGAAGACATTTACCGCTCGCAGCGAGTGCAGGGCGCGTATTATCCGCCAACTCCTGTTGAAGACCCTCCCTTGAATTCGTATGGCAATGAAGGTGCCGTGTCGTTCACATCCTCGCCGATCACAGGCGTTATTACCATGTATTTCTCAGCATTCGACGCTAAAGAAGCAGACCCCGATGCAGATATTTATATGTGTCAGAACAAGGGAGCAGGGTGGACAAGGCCGCAAAAATTGCCCGACATCGTGAATTCCGAATACTGGGATTCACATCCGGCAATTTCTCCTGATGGCAAAGTGCTCGTGTTTGCGTCCGACCGTCCGGGCGGAGAGGGAGGTGCAGATTTGTATGTGTCGTACCTCAGCGCCTCGGGAACATGGAGCACACCGTTGAACCTCGGGTCGCAGATAAACTCACGGGTGGACGACATTACGCCGATGCTGCTCGACGACCTGTCGCTGTACTTTGCATCTCAGGCATACTCGCCAGACAAATCATTCGACATACTACACGCGCAAACCGATGCACGCGGTTTGTGGCAACAACCGCAGGCCATGCCTTTTCCGATCAATACACAGTTCAATGAGATTTCTCCATCAATTTTCGGAGACTCGCTGTTGTATGCTAGTGATCGCGAGGGCAGCTGTGGCGGTTATGACTTGTACGCGTTTCGCGTGTGTGAAGAAGTGCGTGTTCAAGGTCGAGTGTTGAGCAATATGCCAGTTCGCAACGACGAATATATCCTCGTGTTTGATCAGTCAGGCACTCTCATTGAGCGAGTTCCGGTTGTTGGCAGGTCGTACTCGACAGTTCTGGCATCTCAGCAGCAATACCTATTGAGATTCGAAAGCGGTTGTTACCAAGGTGATCCCGTTGAGCACGATGTTTATGCACCATGCTCGTTTGAGCCCGTTGCTATGAATGTCAATTTTGCAGTTCCGTACCAGGAACCAGATCAGATTGTGGTGTATACTGGCGGACAGATCCCATTTTTTGTGACCGGATATTACAAGCCGAGCACAGAAGAAAATGTCATGGATCTGCGCATGCAGTTTGCGTACAACCTGATCGGGCTCGACGACTCAACCGCTTACATTGAGAATCCGGGTGAGGAGTACGACGAATACGCTTTGGGAGTCGAAACAGCTCTAAATCAGATTAATGACCGCATTCTCTCACATATGAGCGTGTTGCTCGATGAATGCTCGCAGGGCAATGAGCAGCTTACTATTTTTGTAGACGGATACGCAGACCCGCGCGATCTAGACCCTGGCTCTCGATATATGGGACCGACCATTTTCGACGAAGAACTCGACGTGTTTATCTATCGCGGCACCATCATGACAAATCGCGTGTTGTCGGTTCTGCGAGCGTACTACACAACCTTGCATATACGCAGCGTGTTGGCAAAGCATCCGCTGTACCAACAGTTTGCAGATCGCGTGACGTTTAAGATACGCGGCAAAGGAGCTCAAGTGAACGAGTTCCGGCCATATGAACAGATGCGCAAGATTGATGTTCTTGTGCAGGTATCTCGACAGTAGAATTGGCATTCGATTCGATTCTCGAAAGAATGCAAATAATCATACGAATGTTGCTGTTCCTTTTTGTAAGTTTGATGTTTTCGTTTCACTCATTTTCTATCTGGGCATGAACACACTTCAGCACAGCACAATTGAGATTCCAGACAATGTAAAGCGCCTGACACCTTATAAGCCGGGGCGCAGCATAGAAGACGTTCAAAAAGAACTCGGCGACATTGAGCTGGTCAAGCTCGCCAGCAATGAGAACCCATTTGGTCCATCGCCCAAAGCATCTGCGCGCATTATGGAACACAGCACCTCGCTGCACTTGTATCCGAATGGTGGACTCACCCTGCGCGAGCAGTTGGCTGCAAACATGGGAGCTCGTGCTGAAAACATGATAGCCGGCGGTGGCAGTGAGAGCGTACTTCAACTCGCGTTGCGTACGTTTATGTCGCCCGGTGACGAAATGCTGTCGTGCTCAGGAACATTCGTTGGATATCAGGTATTGGCGACTGCCAGCGGGTTCACCTCGCGCTATGTACCACTCACAGATCAGTACAGCTTTGACATTCGCGGTCTGGTTGAGAGCATCTCTCCTAAAACGAAAATTATCTACATCGCCAATCCCAACAATCCAACTGGAACATGGATGACACCTACAGAGTGGGACTGGTTTATTCAGCAGGTGCCAAAACATGTACTCGTGATTCTCGACGAAGCGTATTACGAATATGCTCGCCATGCTGTTGGTGACGCTTATCCAGATGTGCGTCATTGGGAACACACCAACGTACTCGGTTTGCGTACCTTTTCAAAGGTTTATGGCATTGCTGGTGTCCGCATCGGATATGGTATTGCCCACGAAGACATCATTACAACGATGTTGAAAATCAAGTTGCCATTCGACCCTTCCACATTGGCTCAAGACGCTGCGTTGGGAGCATTAGAAGACACTGAATATTTGCAAAAGACATTAGAAACCAACACTGAGGCATTGAGAATTCTCACAGCCGGATTTTCTGCATTGGGAGTTTCTGTTCCGCCGAGTGCTGGTAATTTTGTTGTCGTACCTTGTGGAAGTGATGCTGCCGCTGAGCAGTTCACGGCATTGTTGCTCAAGCAAGGAATAATCGTTCGTCATCTCCCAGGATTCGGATTACCGGACTGTGTGAGGATTTCGACGGGAACTGTCGACCAAACAAAACAATGTATGGAGACTGTTGCAAGAGTTCTCAATAGTGAGCCCGAAATGCTTGCTACGATGCGCAAAGCAACAGAACATATCTCCCAAAACAAGTAAGTAACAACGCGGGGTAGTTCTCGCAACACACTGTAAACTATAGAGTTCAGAACAACATGGCTAAGAAAAGCGCCACCGCGAAAAAGAGTGGTAACGAACACGCCACAGTACCTTTCTTCCAGTCGGTAAATTTATCGTTTGACAAAGCGTCAGCCGCGATGAAGCTCGACGAAGGGTTGGCAAGGCTCATTAAGTCTTGCAATTCTGTTTATCAAATTCAGTTTCCAGTCCAAGTAGGAAAAGAAGTTGAGGTTATCAGCGCTTGGAGGGTTGAACACAGCCACCACAAATTACCTACTAAGGGTGGTATTCGCTATTCAGAAATGGTGAATCAAGACGAAGTGATGGCACTTGCTGCTCTCATGACGTATAAGTGTGCCGTAGTGAATGTTCCGTTTGGCGGAGCAAAAGGCGGTATTTGTATCAATCCGAAGAACTACACCGAGGAGCAGCTCGAGCGTATCACAAGGCGATACACGGCGGAGCTGATCAAGAAAAACTTTATCGGTCCACAAGTAGACGTTCCCGCTCCGGATTACGGTTCAGGTGAACGCGAAATGGCGTGGATTGCCGACACGTATATGGCCTTCAAAGGTGGAGAAGACATTAATGGCTTGGGCTGTGTCACTGGTAAACCAATCGCGCAGGGCGGTGTTCGCGGTAGAACTGCTGCAACAGGTCGCGGTGTATACTACGGTCTCAAAGAAGTAGTTTCACATGCAGATGACATGAAGAAACTTGGCCTGACGCCAGGCTTGGAAGACAAGAAAGTGATCGTACAAGGTTTTGGTAATGTTGGTTACTATGCCGCGAAGTTCATTCAAGAAGGCGGTGCAACCATCGTTGGTATTGGAGAATGGGACTGTGCCCTGTACAACCCAAATGGTATGGATATTGAAGCCGTGCACCAGCATCGTTTGGAGACGGGCTCAATCAAGGACTTCCCGGGAGCAAAAACACTTGCTCGCACGAATACAATTCTAGAGAAGCCATGCGACATTCTCGTTCCGGCTGCACTAGAAAATGTTATTCATCAAGGCAATGCCGACAAGATTAAAGCAAAGATTATTGGCGAAGGTGCAAACGGCCCAATCTCTTTTGCTGCAGAACAGATTCTACTCGAAAAGGGTGTGTTGGTAGTTCCAGATATGTATCTCAATGCCGGTGGTGTAACGGTTTCGTACTTCGAATGGTTGAAAAATATCTCTCATATTCGTTTTGGACGTATGGAACGCCGTCTCGACCTTATTCGCACCACAGAACTTGTAGACTCACTGGAAGCACTTGCAGGTCGTAAGTTTGGCGAGAAAGAGCGCAACATGCTCTTGCGTGCATCAAGTGAAGAAGACTTGGTGAACTCTGGTCTTGAAGACACAATGATCGAAGCATATAACGAAGTTCGCGACGCGAAAAACCGTTACCGCAGCGCTAAAGACTTGCGCACGGCAGCGTATATAGCGTCGATAGAGAAAATTCAAACTGCTTATCAGCAACTAGGATTCTTCCCTTAATCTGTGGTTTTCTTGGATTTTACCACAAGATCGTTGTAAATTGCGAATCTTGTTAATTTTAATGGACTCGCACTAATGGCTAAGAAGCAGACATTTGGCGATAAAATGAAGAAAGACGCAGGTGCAGAAGGCATCCGTGTTAAGGTCATTCAGGGTTATCGCACCGAAAAAGGTTCTGTAAAGTATTTCGAGCGGTTTGTTAGCGTCGAAGACGTTTCCAAAGTCGACAAAATCGATCTAACGGAAGGGAAGTAAGCATGAAAAAAGACATTCATCCTGACTACCACACTGTTGAGGTGGTAATGACTGACGGCACGACGTTCAAGACACGCTCTACGTACAAAGGCGACAAGATGGTTCTTGAAATCGATTCAAAGTCGCACCCGTTCTTCACTGGCAAGCAAGTTCTTGTTGATACAGCAGGTCGTGTAGACCGCTTCAACAAGCGTTTTGCTAAGACTCGTAAGATGATGGAATCTCGTCGTCCGGGGTCAGAAGAAGCTCAAGAAACTGAATCTAAAGAATCATAAAACGGAAATAGAACATTATGGCATCGAACGACTCTCGTTCAGCAGGTGGCAATTACGGACGCAAACGCGGTGCACAACGCAACCGTCGCCGTCCAAATCCACTAGGCGAACAAAAAATCGTTGATTATTTCGACGAAAAGACGCTGCGCAAATTTGTAAACGATCAGGGTAGAATTCTCCCGCGTCGTTTGACTGGTGTTACTGCTCAACAGCAGCGCGCCATCGCTTCAGCAGTGAAGAATGCACGTCACTTGGCTCTTATGCCTTTCGTGAATCAAGACATCAACTAATGTGTTTGATGTGAACGTTTGACTGCAAGCGTTAGAAAATAAAAAAAGGCGGAATGTACGTACATTCCGCCTTTTTTTATGTCTGAGCATATTGACACTCACTCTCGAGAGTGAATCTATTGTGCGTCTGAGTGCTTACTTGAGTGCTGCAAGTGCTGCTTCATAGTTTGGTTCGTCTGCAATTTCAGCTACTTGCTGTGAGTGCATGACCTTGCCGTTTTCATCTGCTACAATGACGACGCGAGAGTGCAGACCTGCCAACGGGCCATCTGAAAACTCCAGCCCGAAAGCTTTGCCAAAACTTCCACCGCGGAAGTCAGAAGCCATTGCTACATTTTCAATACCTTCTGCTCCACAGAATCTCTTCTGAGCGAATGGGAGGTCGTGCGAAACGCAAACAACTGCTGTGTTGTCCAAGTTTGCTGCCAACTCATTGAATTTGCGTGTAGATGTCGCGCAAGTTCCTGTGTCAATACTTGGGAAGATATTGAGAACTACCTTTTTACCAGCGAAATCAGATTTCTTGAGAGAACCCAGTTCTGCATTCACGAGATCAAAGTCCGGAAGGTCGCTACCTACAGTTGGAATGTTACCAACGGTGTTGACTGGGTTGCCACCCAATGTAACTGTTGCCATGGTGTGCTCCTGTTATTAAGGGGTACGTAAAGCTGAAAGAATGAATTTTCTACGGTTGTAGCCGCTCGTGTTGCCACGAATTGTTCTCAGAACTGCGAGTAAACACAAAGCGGTCGTGTAATCTGTTGGGACGTCCTTGCCAGAACTCTATTTTCTCTGCTGTCAACACGTAGCCGCCCCAGTTTTCAGGACAAGGAATAGATGTACCTTCAAATTCCTTTTCAAGCTGTTCGAGGTGAGCCTTCAGGGCCGCACCGGATTCAACTGGTGAACTCTGAGCAGATGCAACAGCGCCGAGTTGACTACCGCGAGGGCGGGAAGCAAAATACTCTTCGGATTGCTCGCGTGGCACTTTGGCTACAGTGCCTGTAATGCGTATTTGACGGGTAGCTTGTGGCCAGTAGAACAACAAACACGCATGGTTGTTAGCTGCCAAGTGCTGACCTTTTTCAGAATCGTAATTCGTGTAAAAACTAAATGTAAAACCCTCAACATCCTTGAGCAACACGATGCGAGAAGACGGGACACCCTGGGAGTCAACCGTCGAAAGAGCCATCGCATTGGGCTCAATATCGCCAGACTCCACCACGTGTTCGAACCACGCCTGAAACAATTCCATAGGATTGTCCGGGATATCTTCATCGAGGAGACTACCAACATTAAATTCGCGACGCAAAGAACGGAGGTCTTTCATACTACCCTTGTATTAGGTTGAGAGAACGTCGGCAACGGCTGTGAGAATGCTGCGACTGCGAACAAGTTCTGTGATGTTCTGCACATCCGGATATATTTCTCGGTCTTCGTCCATAAATGGCACGACGTTGCGAATCACAGCATGCACTGCTTCTAGAGCTGGGCTGGATTGCAATGGACGTAGGAAATCTATGCCTTGGGCGGCAGTCAAGAGCTCAATGGCGATCACAGTTTCAACATTGAGAGCAATTTTCATGGCCTTGCGAGCTGAAATGCTTCCCATTGAATTGTGATCTTCCTGATTCGCGGAAGTTGGTATTGAATCAACTGATGCAGGATGACTGAGTACTTTGTTTTCAGATACAATGGCAGCGCTGTTGTATTGCGCGATCATCAATCCACTGTGCAAGCCGCCGTGTTTTGTGAGGAATCGCGGAAGGCCAGACAAGCTTCCATTCACCAAACGTTCTGTACGCCGTTCGCTTATGCTCGCTAATTCACTCACGGCAATGCATAAAAAGTCGAGCGCAATTGCAATTGGTTGACCGTGAAAGTTGCCACCTTCTACATAGTCGCCATCCTCGGCAAACACCAGAGGATTATCGTTGGCAGAATTCATTTCAATTTCAACAATGCCCTTCACGTATTCGATAGCGTCTCGAGAAGCACCGTGAACTTGTGGCATGCATCGAAGCGAATAAGGATCTTGTACTTTGCCATCACCAGTGCGGTGAGATTCACGTATTTCACTGCCGCCAATAAGGCTGCGCAGGTGTTTTGCAGATTCCAATTGACCTTTTTGTCCACGGGCTTTGTGCAAGCGCTCATCAAATGCGTTGTCGGTGCCGCGCAAAGCTTCCAAGCTCAGAGCACCGGAGATGTCTGCCGTACGCACGAGTGTTTCAGCTTTATGGGTTGCTAGCGCACCAAAAGCTGTCATCATTTGTGTGCCATTGATCAATGCTAAGCCTTCTTTGGCACCTAAATCTACTGGTGTTATGCCGTGCTTCTCTAGGACGTCCTTCGAAGGAGCCACTGAGCCGTCAGGTTGCAGACACCGGCCTTTTCCAATCAGTGCCAATGCGATATGTGAAAGTGGAATTAGATCGCCCGAAGAGCCAACCGACCCCTGCTCGGGAACAGCTGGAATGATGTCGTTATTCACCATGTCTAGCAGTGTTTGCACAGTAGACAAACGAATACCACTGCAGCCTTTGGCGAGAGCATTGACACGCAGAATGAGCATAGCACGCACAACATCGCGTGGCAACCAATTACCCGACCCCACGGCGTGAGAGAGAATCAGATTCTCTTGCAATGCCGCCAATCCATCCTTGCCAATACTCACATTTGCGAATTCGCCAAAACCAGTCGTAACACCATAAATAACCTTGCCTGCTTCCACCCAGTCTTCAATCTGCTTGCGTGCGCTGTTAATTGCAGAAATTGCATCGTCAGAAAGTTCTACCTGTACAGCATGAGGATGGTACACGCTGTACACCAGGTCGTTGATCGTAAGGCTATTGCCGTCTAGAAATAGTGTCTTCATCAGTCGAGAATAGAATCCATTTTTGATTTAAATTCGCGCACTTCGCGTTTTGACAAGCCAAATTCTGCCATTTGGTCTTCCGTCATCGCAGCAGCGTTTCCATGTTCAAGCAGGTGTTTGATGATTTTCATTTCTGGACCAGAAAAGCGCTTTGCATACAAGCTATAGTCGCAAAACGCTTCCCATGCAAACGGCACAATTTCCTTCACGATTTCGTTCATGGCTTCAGCGTACACGCGAATCTCGAACTGCGCGTGGTCGTCTAATCGCAATCGCAAGAAGTGGAACAGATTGTGGAGGTCAATTTTCCAGTACCATTCCGTATACAGAGAAAGCGGCAAATTCACGCGTGAGATTTCGCGGGCGATGTCGCGTTCGAGAAATTGTTCGTATTCTTCATATGAATTGCGCTGGCTCTCCTGCATATCATTGCGGATTTCATTGGCCAGATCTTCGGGTAGAATCTCGTTTGAGCGACCTTGTTTGTTTACCGTGCTCTGCGTGCGTATTTGCTCGACATCCGGCAAGTAAAACTCGTCCTTCATAACGCTGTAGCGTCCTGAGTACTCATTCACATTTGCCGTGCGGTGGCGAATCCACTGTCGCGCCACAAAAATTGGCAGCTTCACATGGAATTTGAACTCAACCATTTCAAATGGCGTTGTGTGAGCATGGCGCATGAGATAGCGAATGAGACCGCGATCTTGATGAACCTTTTTTGTTCCCGACCCATACGAAACGCGCGCAGCTTGAACGATTGAATTGTCGTCTCCCATGACGTCAACAAGTCGAACAAACCCTTTGTCGAGACAGGGAATTAATGTGCCGCGGAGGTCGCGAGGTTGCTGTGGGGATGAGTCTTCAGAATGCATAGGGAACCGGATATTTTTTTGTTGATGCACAAAGTTATAAAAGTTTGGCATTTACTGTTGCAAAGAGCGGTGAAAGTGATGCATGGATTTTCCTCCTGAATTAATGTAACAATTGCGTATTTTTGCACGATGAATAGTTTGATATCCCTCGTTCGCAACAGAACCCTCGCCATTTGCCTAGCTTCATTGGTTTCAGCCATCGTTGTATCGTGCTCATCGACTGATGAGATAGTTGACTACAAAGACGCGCAGAGCGTTTATGAAGCTGCCATGGTGGCATATGAAGACGAAGACCGCCTCGAAGCCAAGCGTTTGTTTGATGTGATCATCCTGCAATTCCCAGCTAGTCGATACGCCGACAAAGCGCAATATTTTCTCGGCGAGTTGTCGTACCAAAAAGGCGAGTACATTTTCGCGGCATTTTCGTTCAACACCGTCCGCAACAACTATCCGGATAGCGAGTTTGCTCGACAAGCTTTTTTCAATGTAGCTGACTGTTACTACAAGCTTTCTCCGGAGCACTACCGCGATCAGAAGTACACGCGTGAGGCCATTCGTATTTTCTCCGAGTTTCAAGCGTACTATCCCAATGACTCGCTCTCCAATATTGCCGAGACGCGCATTGTTGAGCTGCGCAACAAACTCGCCGAGAAAGACTACGAGATCGCAGTGTTGTACGTCAAAATGATGAGTCTGCGCGCCGCATTGCAGTATTACAACTTTGTGATCAGCGACTACCCAGACACCGACTATTTTGAGCCGGCATTTGTAGGGCGTATTCGCATGCAAATGGAGTTGAATATGATGGAAGATGCCCGCGAGAGTATTCGTATTTACAACGAACAGATCGGATCCGACGGAGAATTGTACGGCGAAGTACAGTCTTTGGCTTCGGATCTGCCGTAATATTTGGAGATCACCATGAAAACCGTTCAAAATTCTTTGACAACCATGACGCAGATGATTCTGCCGAATGACACCAATCCTTTGGGAAATCTGCTCGGCGGCAAACTCATGCATTGGATCGACATTGCCGCCGCACTATCGGCCCGCAAGCACAGTGGCAAAGTATGTGTGACAGCAAGCGTCGATGAAATTTCATTTATCGAACCGATCAAGCTTGGTGACACCGTTATCCTACAAGCACTTGTAAACCGCGTGTTCACAACCTCACTTGAAATCGGTGTTAAGGTGTTCCGCGAAGACCCTATTAATGACACGCGCAAACACACGGCATCGGCTTACTTGACATTTGTTGCGATTGACAACTACGGCCGTCCGGTAAAAGTTGCTCCAATCAAAACAGAAACAGAAGAAGAGCAACGCCGTTATGAAGAAGCCGAAGTGCGCCGAAGACGTCGTTTGGAAACGCGCGAGCACATGGAGTCTATGCGAGCACAGCCACTGAAGTCTGATTCCACATCGTCATAAATCTCGGGTTTATCAGGAACACAGCCGGCCAGCGCTTGCAATCATTGTGATTGTTAGGCATTTTGGTCTTTTCCCGTTACCAAACAGTGAGGAGACAGCCAGCTATGTCGTCTGATTCCATAAAAAGCATCCTACAAGAACACCGGACTTTTGAAGCGTCTGCTGCGTTCAAGCAACGCGCACATATCGGTAGTCAAGATCAACTGCAAGCGATGCATGCTCATGCTGAGCAGGACCCTATTGGATTTTGGGAAGAACAAGCTCGCGAACTCAGCTGGGGAAGCAAGTGGGATACTCCCATGCAGTGGAACTACCCCACTGTTGAATGGTTTGTGGGCGGTACGCTCAATGCCTCGGTCAATTGTTTGGACGTTCATGTTGCGACAGAAAAGCGCAACAAAGCAGCCTTAGTTTGGGAAAGTGAAGAAGGGGATGTGCGTACGTGGACGTATCAGCAGTTGTTGGCCGATGTGAATCGTTTTGCCAATGTGCTCCTCGATCAAGGCATTAAAAAAGGTGACGTAGTCGGCATTTACATGGGAATGATTCCCGAGGCTGTGATGGCTATGTTGGCCTGTGCGCGCATAGGCGCTACCCACAATGTCGTGTTTGGCGCATTTTCAGCCGAAGCGCTGCGCGAACGCATGGACAATTCAGGTGCCGTGTGCTTGATAACACAAGACGGAGCTCGCCGCCGCGGCAGTGTTCAACGACTCAAAGCAGTAGCTGACGAAGCTCTGGCGCATCTGCCGAACATTCACACTGTGTTGGTAGCAAAAAATGTTGGCAACGATATTGTGATGTCACGCGGCCGAGATCATTGGTTACACGAACTCATGGCCGCTGCACCAATGAAGCACGACGTACAGTTGTTTGATTCCGAGCATCCTTTGTTCATACTGTATACCAGTGGCTCAACTGGCAAACCAAAGGGGATTTTGCATACAACCGGCGGGTATATGACGCAGGTGAAGTACACGAGTAAATACGTGTTCGACCTTCGCGACGACGATTTGTATTTCTGCACTGCCGATATAGGCTGGATTACAGGCCACAGTTACATCGTGTACGGCCTGCTCGCAAATGGAGCCTCTGTATTGATGTACGAAGGTGCGCCCAACTATCCTGAAAAAGACAGGTTTTGGGATATCATAGAGCGCCATCAGGCAACAGTTTTTTATACTGCCCCCACAGCCATTCGCGCATTTATGTCGTGGGGAGAAGCCTGGCCGAGGAAACACGATCTCTCGAGCTTGCGATTGCTCGGTACGGTTGGAGAACCGATTAACCCAGAAGCATGGATGTGGTATTACGATGTCATCGGCCGCAACAAATGTCCAATTGTCGACACATGGTGGCAGACGGAAACCGGCAGCATTATGATTGCACCAATGCCGGGAGTAACCACTATGAAACCCGGCACGGCAACACAACCGCTCCCCGGGATAATGGCAGATGTTGTGAACAAAGACGGATCCCCATGCAAACCAAATGAAGGTGGATACTTGGTTGTCAAGCATCCGTGGCCTTCGATGTTGCGCACCGTGTTTGGAGATGAGAAGCGCTATCGCGATACATATTGGTCGCATTTCGAACCCTGTGACAAACACGATGGATATTACTTTACGGGTGACGGAGCGCGAAAAGACAGTGACGGCTGTTTTTGGATCATGGGACGAGTTGACGATGTTGTGAATGTCAGTGGACACCGTCTTGGCACCGCCGAAATCGAATCCGCACTTGTTTCGCATGCAGAGGTTTCTGAAGCAGCAGTTGTTGCACGTCCAGACGAGATCAAAGGCAATGCGCTCGTGGCATTTGTGATTGTGAATGCAAACGTGCCAACGGCGCGCAAGGCGGAACTTCCAGCACTCCTGCGTGAGCATGTTGCGGCGGAAATAGGCCCCATAGCCAAGCCAGATGAAATTCGCATAACAGATGCGCTGCCTAAAACGAGAAGCGGTAAAATTATGCGACGACTTCTTCGTGAGATTGCAGGTGGAGGCGAAGTCACAGGCGACACCACAACTCTCGAAGACCACAATGTATTGGAGAACTTGCGATAAATGAATTTCTCACTGCACAATGTCACAGTTCGATATGAACGACTACCTGCTCTGCGCGATATTTCGTACGAAGTCCATTCCGGTGACTTGGTGTTGCTCACCGGACAGACAGGTGCTGGAAAGTCTACGCTCTTGCGTCTGTTATACGGCGATGTAGCTGCCGATGACGGTGTTGTAATGGTCGACGGTGTCGATATTTCAACGATGTCCCGTCGCAACATTCGCGACTTGCGACAGCGCATGGGAATCGTCTTTCAGGAGTGTCGACTCATCGAAAACAAAACCATTTATGAAAATGTTGGCTTGCCGTTGTATATCCGCGGTTTGAGTAGAAGCGAGGCCGACAAGCACACCCTCGAAGTTCTCGCCGAAAGCGGAATCAGTTTTTTACGCAATAAATTTCCATGGCAACTCTCCGGTGGTGAACGGCACTTGGCTGCCCTTGCTCGCGCGCTTGTGAAGCAACCAGATGTGCTTGTTACGGATGAAGTGACCGGAAATCTCGACAGTGAAACTCGCAAGAAAGTTGCCGCAATTATACGCGAATTTCACAAGGGTGGACGCACGGTATTGATGGCTACACATGACATTGAAATGATAGAAATGTTTTCCGATGCAAACACACTGGAATTGCGGGAAGGCGAGGTTGTACATGCACATGTGTAGAGTTGCTCTCATAGGATATGGCAAAATGGGTCGCGAGCTGGAAGCGCGAGCTGCACACCACGAGGTTGAAGTGTGTTGCGTGGTAGATGAAGAGGATAGTGCAAAAACATTGCTCGAACAGCACAAGCCCGACGTTGCAATAGAGTTCACGCAACCCAATGCACTGCTTGACAATGCGCGCATCTGTTTTGAGCTGGGCATCCCAATTGTGATCGGAACTACCGGATGGGAATCGCAGAAGCCAGCTTTTATCGAACTCGCAGAAACGCTGGGTGGCACGTATATCACCGGCTCAAATTTTTCAACAGGTGTACTTGCAATGTTTGACATAGTGAAGCATGCCTGTTCTGTGGTGTCACAACTACCGCAATACGATGCCATGGTTTCTGAATTGCACCACCGTTACAAAAAGGACGCTCCCGGTGGCACAGCAAATCACATGATAGAGATCGTACAGCAAGAGTTTGTGAACAAGCGGCAAACCAGAACTGATTTTTCCACAGGAATAGCTGACGAAGAACTCAGTGTCTCTGTTGCCAGAGTTGGTGAAACACCAGGTACGCATACCGTTGCATTTGATTCTTTTGCCGACACTATCGAACTCACGCATCGTGCACGCAATCGTTCAGGTTTTGCAGATGGTGCATTGCAGGCTGCCAAATGGCTGAGTCACAATGGTGGACAGCACAGATTTGAAGATATCTACCAGAAAGTGTCGCGAGAGGCTGTCCATGGGTAAGTTGAAACTGTCACCTCAGGACTCACAGTCTCGTGCGTATGACTCACACCTTTTATCTGCACTTAACCCTCAGCAGAGACTTGCCGCGGAAACAATCGACGGTCCTGTGCTTATACTAGCCGGAGCCGGTTCAGGCAAAACTAGAGCACTGACATACCGCATAGCCTACATGTTGGAACAAGGCGTTCAACCTTGGAATATTCTAGCGCTTACATTTACCAACAAAGCAGCGCGCGAAATGCAAGAACGCATTGCCAAGCTCACAGATCCAGAGCTTGCACATTCCATTTGGGCTGGAACATTTCACTCGATATTTGCACGCATATTGCGCATTGAGTGTAAGTACATTGGTTATGACTCTGCATTCTCGATTCACGACAGTGACGACACCTTGCGAGTGGTTAAATCTGTCATGCAATCACTACACATTTCGCAGCAGGAATTCTCGCCCCAGATGATTCGCGGCAGCATATCAAAAGCCAAAAATGACTGTGTTTCATGGCAGCAGTATGATAGGGAAAAAACTGGTCCTTATGAGCATCAAGTAGCGTTGGTGTATGCAGAATACGAAAAGAGAATGCGGCGCAGCAATGCAATGGATTTTGATGATTTGCTTGTCAATATCATTAGGCTGTTTGACAACAATGAAGATGTGCTGAACAAATACCGTCAACGCTTTTCGCATGTGAGTGTTGACGAATATCAAGACACGAATCAGGCGCAGTATCGGGCCGTTAAGTTGTTGGTTGAACCCCAGAACAATATTTGTGTTGTGGGTGATGACGCGCAGAGTATTTACAGGTGGCGCGGAGCAGATATCCGCAATATTCTCGACTTTGAACGCGACTACCCAAATGCTACGGTTATTCGCTTAGAGCAGAACTACCGATCAACAGGAACAATTCTCAAAGCTGCCAACGATGTTATCAAGAACAACGAACGGCAGGTAGCAAAGAACTTGTGGACAGAAAATCCGGAAGGTGATAATATCGTTCTCATGCATTGCCAAGACGAACGGCATGAAGCGCGTAGCACGGCTTCATCGATCTCTGATTGTCACATGCGTGAATTTGCGACATACAATGACTTTGCGATTCTGTACCGCACCAATGCTCAGTCGCAACCAATTGAAGAAGCCTTGCGAATGGCTGGAATTCCGTATCGCATAGTTGGTGGAGTGTCGTTTTTCAGACGCAAAGAAGTAAAAGATTTTGTGTCGTGGTTGAAGCTACTGGTAAATCCACACGACGATGAATATGTGTCAAGAGCTGTGGCCGAACCTCCTTCGGGCATTGGCAAAAAGGCCATGGAAACCGCACAAGCGATTGCCAGTGAACACGATCAACCGTTGTTGCAAGTGTTTAGAGAGGCGCGCAAGTATGCGGAATTGAGCAGATTTGCAAACAACCTCACCGCATTTGCTGAAAAGGTGTTTGCGTTTGCGGGAAAATCGAGCACTATGTCTTTGTCGGAATTAGCCGAGATGGTGCTCTTAGAGTCCGGCCTTGAGAAGCGACTCAAGGACATTGACGAAGAAGGAGACAGACTTCGAAATGCCGAGCAGGTAATTACGCACATGAGCGAAGTGGCTGCTGAAAACGAAGATATTACACTGACCGAATACTTGGAACAAGTTGCCCTTGTAGAAGAGGATACAAATAAGTCGGAAAATCGGGACGCAGTAACACTCATGACATTGCACTCGGCGAAAGGGCTTGAGTTTCCATATGTGTATTTACTCGGATTGGAACAAGGGTTATTTCCTTTGGGCAAATCAGATCAGAACCCGGATGAGTTGGAAGAAGAAAGACGCTTGTTTTATGTTGGAATTACAAGGGCCGAAAAAGCACTTCGAATTTCCACTTGCGGCAGAAGATTCAGGTTCGGTGAAACGATGCCATCTTCACCAAGTCAATTCTTACAAGAACTCGATGACTCGTACACAACAGTTGTAGGTGAGTCTGCTTCTCGCTCGCGACAGAGTAGTGGGATGTTTGATTCTTCATACAATTCAAGGCCAGTACGAAAAACATACGGGCGCAGTCGCGCCAAACCCGACGATACTCCAGTGCGAAAGAAACTCTCATTTGAGGAACTAACGGCTAAAAGCGCAGGAGCGGCAAAGAAAGCGCCAGGTGGTATTGCGAAGGGCGTAAAAGTACAACATCCTACTTTTGGTACAGGCACTGTACAAGCCATCAATGGCAGTGGTGATAACACTGTGGTGCTTGTGAATTTCTCGTCCGGACAATTGAAGAAGCTCGTCTTAAAGTTTGCTAAACTTACAGTGGTGAAATGAAGTACCGCGAAGAATCCCGATATTTTGCGCAAGTAGCGCGCAATCTCGAACCAATGCTCGAAACAGAGCTGCGTGAACTCGGAGTGAAAGACACGCGTTTGGCGTACCGCGGTGTGGCTTTTGAAGCTGATGTCACGACCATGATGCGTGTAGTCTATGAATCGCGAATTGCTTCGCGTGTACTCGCACCCCTCGACACATTTGCGTGCCACAATACAGACTATCTGTACCGGCGCGCCAAAGGTATTGCCTGGGAAGAAATCATGACACCAGATTGTACATTCGCCGTTTTTTCGAATGTATCTGACAGCGCTATCAAACACTCAAAATTTGCCGCATTGCGCGTAAAGGATGCTATAGCCGATAGGTTGACGAAAGTGTGGGGGAAACGTCCGGATGTTGACAAAGACTATCCGCTTGTACCTATCCATGTGTATATCCACCGCAATCACTGCGAAATTCATTTTGATGTAGGCGGCGGCCCGCTGCACAAACGCGGTTACCGACGTGAAAGTGTTTCTGCGCCGATGCAGGAGACAATGGCTGCAGCTATTCTCAGGCACACTGGCTGGAACGGGTCAGAGCCATTGACTGACCTATGTGTAGGTTCCGGAACTATTTTGGCAGAAGCTATGATGCTGTATTGCAATCTTCCGGCAGGCTATTTGCGCTACCATGATTCTATGGCGTTTTTACCTGAGTACAGTGAATCTACCTGGATGAAAATGGTTGAACACGCAGAGGAAGATATGCGCGAGCTGCCAGAAGACTTGTTGTTTGGAATCGACATTAACCCGCGTGCTGTAGATTTCGCAAGACGTAATCTGAACGAATTGCCAGGTGGTAGAAATGTTCGTATTTGGAGTGAAGATCTCAGAGAATTTGAAGGGGCTTCGGGGACGATAATTGCAAATCCACCCTACGGCATACGCATGGAATCTGACGCACATGTAGAGAATTTAATGCGGGAGATGGGCGACATGTTAAAGCACAAGTGCGTTGGTTGTAACGCATATGTGTATGTTGGTGACAAAGAGCTTGTCAAGAAAATTGGTCTTCGTGCAAAGTGGAAGAAACAAATGTTTAATGGTGCACTGGATGGGCGTTTAGTATATCTACCAATGTACTAGGCTTTGGATCCTACATGTTCTTTTCAACGTACGGTGAGTATGTTTTGGAACCTGTGTCCCATTGTTGTAGCTGTAGTTTGCCATTGTTGAGCGTTGCAAATGTGAATGAGTGAATCCAATCTCCAAGATTGATATAGGTGCCGTTTTTGTAGGTATGCACCACTGGTCGGTGTAGATGTCCCATCACAACATAATCAGCGTTGTGCTTATCAATGACCGCTTCTGCAAACTCCAATAATCCATTTCGTTCGTTAGCCTCTTTGTAGTCTTTTGAAGAAGTGTGATATCTACTCTTGTCGGAAGTACCTGAAGCCAACGGTATGCCAATATCTGGATGAACCCATTTGTAGAGCCACTGCGCAATCTTATTTCGAAGAATACTCTTGAGGATTCGGTAACCGGTGTCATTGTGTGCTTTGCCGTCGCCATGCGACAAATACAGCGAGACTCCTTGATGTTCCACAACAATATCTTCCCAATGCAGTGTTGTGCCGAGTTCTTGCTCAAAAAACGTACGATGCGCAAAGTCGTGATTGCCGATGATATAGTCAATTGGAACGCCATCATTTGAGAACCGCCACAGACATTCTAGGAGTCTGAAATGTTGGTACTGAATGACGTTGTTGTACTCAAACCAATAGTCAAACAAGTCACCCAGAATATACACATGTGTAATGCTGTCTCTCTGTGCTTCTAGAAATTCTATAAGTTGTTGCTCACGCTGTTTATCTAGTTCGCGTGATCCTACACCTAAATGTACATCGGAAAAGAAGATAATCATGATTGTGCGCTCATAAGAGCTGCGATTGCAGCGCTCATGACAATATCAAATGAGTTACAGCCACGAGAGAGGTCTAGGTACGGCTTGCGCAATCCTTGCACTATTGGTCCGATAGCAGTAGCTCCTCCCATACGTTGCGCAATTTTGTATGCAATATTGCCGCTGTTTAGGTCAGGAAACACAAACACATTCGCATGTCCTGCAACAGGTGAATCTGGAGCCTTACGTTTCGCAACATCGATATCAAAAGCAGCGTCAAACTGAAGTTCCCCGTCCACCCCAAATGGCAGATTTTCTCCTTGCAAAATGTTCGTTGCTTCAACGACATGCGCGGTTGATACATCCTTGGCAGAACCGAGAGTTGCAAAACTGAGCATAGCAACCTTTGGTTCCTTTTGTGTCAGGAGAGAAAAATTGTGTGCAGTTGAAACCGCAATATCTCGCAGCTGCTGAGCTGTTGGTCGTGGAACTACTCCACAATCAGCAAATGCGAGAGTGCGACCATACCAATCCATTAAAAAGAAACTTGAAACTGTTTTAACATTAGTGTCGGTGCCAACCATAGTGATGCCAGCTCGCAACACATCAGATGTGGTTGAAACTGAGCCAGCCACAACACCGTCTACGAGTCCAATATCCAATAAATAGCCCGCGAAATACAGTGGTGAGTGAGCCATCACAAGAGACTCTTCTTCATGTACACCTTTGTGCTTTCGTTTGTTGTAGATTCGAGCAGCACAATCGCTGAGCAAGTCGTTTTCAGAGACCGAAACAACATGATCTACATCGATTTTATCGCGAGGAATCTCTTGCTGGTCAAGAAAATCATGCAGTACTGCAAGAGATTCAACAACGAGTAGGGGGGTGACCGCACCGTTTGTTGATTGAAGTATGCTTGTGTAGGCTTCGATAGTGCGTACATCTAATGCGTCGGGTAACGCAACAGTGTGTTTTGCACCGGCGGCGTTGTCGAGAATCTTCAGAAGGGTAGACGCTTTCTTTGTTGAGCCGTCAGACATTCTCTAACCGTTTTTGCAACAAATCTTGAACCGTATCCAAAAGCATGCTCAATTGTGGTTTTGAGAGTTGAGCATCTGCTCCAACACTGTACCCTTTGTGGCGAATCTCATCGTTGATGATACTCGAAAACAGTACTACTGGAACCTGTTGCAAGAGGTGGTCATCTTTGATGTGTTTCGTCAGCGAATAACCATCCATTTGCGGCATTTCAATATCAGAAATGATAAGCGAAACATCTTCGAGAAGTTTGTCGCTTGTACCAGCTTCATCGCGCATGTTTTGCAGAGCTGTCCAAGCCTCGACTCCATTTTTGAATGCAGTGACATTGAATCCGGCTAGTTCGAGGCGGTCCTTAATCATTTTCTGAATGGTTTGCGAGTCGTCGGCTATAACGATATTGAGCCCTTCACCAAACTTGTGATCACCTCTGTCGTCATCGCCGATAGCAAGCTGTGGGTTTATTTCCGCTACAATTTTTTCAACGTCGACCATCAAGATATTTGTGCTGTCGGCTTTGATGATACCGACAATTGAAGCCGAATTGGACTCCACATTGTGCACCGCACTTGGTGCTTCAACTTGATCCCACGTAAAGTGTTGGATGCGGCGTACTTCATCAACGATAAAGCCAAACTGCAGCATGTTAAACTCGGCGATAACCACCTTGCAGTTTGTATCATCTGCCTGTTGGTGGTACAAAAACTCGCGTAAGTCTAAGGCGGGAATAATGCTGTCGCGGAGTTTGAAAATTCCTTTGACAGTATTGGGAAGATTGGGGAGAATCGTGAGTTCAGGCATGCGAATGATTTCGCGAACCTTGGAAACATTGATTCCGTACGACTGTTCTCTCATCGCTCCGGAGCGGTCATTGAACTTCAAATAGAATTCAATGATCTCCAGTTTTGTGGCGTCTTGGCCTATATTCACATGAGTCTGCATGAATCACTCCCAATCATTCGTTGCGTTACGGCAACAATATAGTGTTGATGTCGGTAACTTGTAAAGAAAATTCTTCATCAAATGCACCTGAACGCGAGAACGTAAGCAGTGAGTTTCTCGATGCATCTGCTGCTAGCAGTACTTCACGAGAAGCATTCCACAGAAGATCTGTACAATTCATTTGTCGCACGCGGCGGACATTGTCTTCTACAACTCCGTCGCGCGTATCGATTCTCAGCAAGTTGTTTTCACCAGCAACATACGCATACTGCAGGCTTGTAACCGCGATAGCACGTGGCTTAAACGTAAGGCGTTGGCTGTCTGCCAAAAACAGTGGAAACTCGCGTTCTTTTGGCATGTCTGGTGTGGAAATGTCGAATGTGGCAAATCTGGCCTCCGATACTTCGTTTTCATCGAATTTCCCAGCACCTGCAGAAACAACCAACAATTCTAACTTGCCCTGGTTTGTAACATCGAAGTCGAGTAGCAGAGGGTGAGTGTGAACTGCGAGAGTTTTTTTGATTTGATTTGTAGGTGTGTGCAGAACAGCAACCATGTTCTCGCCGGATACTGCACAAAAAACAGAGTTGCCAGAAAACGCAAGATCTTTCACGCCATAACCGACTGTTACAGGGTCGCCATAAATATTGGGAATCGATGGGTCCCCTAGCGTTGTCCTGTCTACAATCAACAAATAGTCAGTATTCTCGAACGCTAGATAGCCAGTCGTGGCATTTGGAAAGCAAATGTCTGATGGCACAAGCTGCTCGGCACTGAAGTCCATCGTGTCTATCTGCAGCCATGATTCATCTGCTTGTCGCTGCAAAACATCGACTCTATACGCACTTGGCACAAACAAGAACACCTGGTCGAGAAACTGCACGGCATTGGTAACAGAACCCGTTCCTGGCGATCCAATGCCCGGTGAGAGGATATTACTCTCTCCATTTTTAAGTGCTGCTTCTGGCAATAACACTTCAGCTACTTGTGTTGACTCGTTTCCTGTGCCGACTAAGACGCTCCATGAGGTGGAAGTGACATTGCGTACTATTTCCTCGGGTTGGCACGCAGTCCACAATGTGCTCATCGCGATACAGAGCGCACCGAGCGCCAGTGTTTTTGAGAAACGAAATCTACTGTGTTGCTCGTTCGAGATAGTCATGTATTTCCTGTACAAGAGATTCAATGAGGGTCGTGAGAACTGGTTCGCGCTGCGAGACAACCGCGAGAATATCGTCTATAGACACTGCACGAAGATTGTCGGCAAGACACTCATCTGTAATCAGTGAGAGCCCTACGACATTCATGCCCATGTGTCGTGCCACTATGGTTTCTGGAACAGTACTCATTCCGACCACGTCGGCACCGATAATTCTCAAAAAACGGTACTCTGCACGAGTTTCTAAGCTAGGCCCATTATACGCAGCATAGACTCCCTTTTTCAAGTTAATTCCGCGTTCCAAAGCACATTTTTCTGCTAATGCAATGAATTTCTGTGAATACGGTTCACTCATGTCCGGGAATCTCGGCCCACAAGAATCGAGATTTGGTCCTCGCAGCGGGTTGTCGCCCATAAGGTTGATGTGGTCATCGATAATCATGACATCACCCTTCTTAAAGTGCGGATTCATGGATCCACATGCATTTGAGATGAGCAGTGTCGTGACGCCCATACGGGAAAGAACTCTGACGGGCAATGTTAGTTCTGACATTGAGAAGCCTTCATAGTAGTGAAGTCTACCCTGAAGAGCTATAACCGGAACACCGTGGAGAAATCCACACAGAATTCGTCCTTTGTGAAAGTCAACCGTAGGCTGCGGAAAGTCTGGAATATCGGAGAACGGGATGTCGAAACGCACATCTATGCTATTGGCAACACCGCCAAAACCAGTACCGAGTACGATGCCAATACTGGCTGTCCAATCAATTTGTGATCGAACATAAGCAACGGCATTGTCTAACAGGTTTTCTATTTGAGATTTCATGAGTTGTCTTAGTAGGTTCGTTGGCCAAAAATGGCTGTTCCAATGCGCACCATCGTTGCTCCGTGCGCGATTGCTATTTCGTAATCCCCCGACATACCCATGGAAAGCTGCGTACATGTAGCATTTGGGTTCTGCTCGAGGATATTGTCTCGTATACCGCGCAACTGAGCAAACGACTCGGCTGCGAATTGTGCATCACCAGAACGTTCCGCCATCGTCATGAAGCCGACAACGCGCACACCCTCGCACTGAGATACCTCAGAGAACAGTTCTTCGGCGTGTTCGGGCAAGCAACCAGACTTACTTTCTTCGTTGGATGTATTGACTTGTAGCAGAATGTCAATTACGCGACTGTGTTGCACAGCGCGCTTCGAAATTTCCTTTGCCAGCTTCAGCGAATCAACTCCGTGAATTAGGTGAACGAACGGAGCTAAATACTTTACCTTGTTGCGCTGAAGCGATCCAATATAGTGCCAGTGGGCCTCTGGAAGTGAGTCGTGCAATTGCTCGTATTTCTGTACTAATTCTTGTACATAGTTCTCACCAAAATGGCGATGTCCGGCTGCATATGCTGCCACAATTGCATCCGGCGAGTGCTTTTTTGAAACAGCGATGAGCTGAACAGACTCCGGCTCTCGCTGCACATTCAAGCATGCTTGTTTGACAGACTGTTGTACATTGTGTAATTGGGCGGAAATATTCTCGGGCATGAATCGTTCTCGGATGTTGCCTGATACATGAACTTGGAACATGGCTTGAACAAAGATAGGAAAGAGCTGAAGTGGAAAAAAGATCTGAAGAAAAAGAAGAAGTCAAAGGACTACTCTCAATAGTCTCGACTCCTATCGGGCACATTGATGATATCACGTTAAGAGCGGTACGGACGCTCAAACTTGCCGATGCCGTCGTGTGCGAGGAATTCAAGCCCGGAGCGACGCTCTTAATGCGCTTGGGAATCGACAAAGAATTGCATGAACTCAACGAGCATTCTCGTCCAGAAGATCAAGCTGAAATCGTCATGATGTTGCGCGAAGGCAAACATTTGGCCTTGATTTCAGACTGTGGTACACCAATTCTTGCTGATCCAGGTTCAGGGTTGCTGGCCGCAGCAATTCAGCACGAGATAAAAGTTGAGGCATTGCCAGGTGCAAGTAGCCCGATGACGGCATTGGTGCTCAGCAACTTCAATACCGAGAATTTTGTGTATTGCGGATTCTTGGCGCGACAACCTGAAGTTCGTCGCAAAGAAGTTGAGTTGTGGCTCAAGCAACCATATACAACAGTGTTTCTTGAAACACCATATAGAATTAAACCTTTTCTTGAAGCATTTGCTGCTATCGCTCCTGATAGAAAGGCCTTTTTAGGTTGCAATCTCACAATGCCAACAGAGTCGCTACACCGTGCGACATTAAAAGAGCTTCATGAGAAATTCGCAGAGAAGAAGTTCAAAGGTGAATTTGTGTTGGTTGTGGAGGGTGACCCCAATGCAGAGAAGGTTGTTGTTCCTATTCTCGAAGAAGGCGAGTACGAGGGAAGAGGCGACAGACCAAGAAGAGAGTTTGACCGTGGAGGTGACCGTAGAGGTGGCTTCAGTCGCGATGACCGTGGCGGCGACCGTAGAGGCGGTGGTGGCTTCAATCGCGATGACCGTGGTGGCGACCGCAGAGGCGGTGGTGGCTTCAATCGCGATGACCGTGGCGGCGACCGCAGAGGCGGTGGTGGCTTCAAGCGCGATGATCGCGGCGGCGACCGTAGAGGCGGTGGTGGCTTCAAGCGCGATGATCGCGGCGGCGACCGTAGAGGCGGTGGTGGCTTCAATCGCGATGATCGCGGCGGCGACCGCAGAGGCGGTGGTGGTTTCAAGCGCGATGATCGCGGCGGCGACCGCAGAGGCGGTGGT
>JAUHYX010000012.1 GCA_030426285.1 bacterium | reverse complement strand
GTACAGAGATGTTCTAAACTGTAGCTGGCTTTCGTTTATTTCAAAGACCTCAATTGACGAGTTACTTTCTGAATACACCAACAAACCCTTCTGCATTCGTGGTGTTTCTTCGTTCGTCATCAAAGGAATTGTAGATATACACTGCTGGTGAGTTGTAGACGACTCGGCATGGAACAACGGTGACACTTCCCAACTGGAAGCCCCACCTTGGTCAAGATTATTTGAGACAAACTTCTTCCTACTTGTTAGCACATCGAGAGTACCGTCTCCATTGTAGTCGAGAACACCTACATACTCTGGAATTTGTGTCCAATATTGATCTTGGATCTCGTCACTGCCTCTTTCATTCTCAAGACCATGTGAACTCCCCAAAGAAACATTGCCGGTGATTTTCGCTGCATTATAGCCATCCGACCATTCGCTCGAATGCGCACCAAAAAGCTTGAGTGCAAAGTCGCGATTAAAATGTTGGAGGGAAATTGGAGTTTCTGAAGGTTGGTCGTCGATGAGAATCTGACTTGAATAGGACTGCACTGCTCCGTCAGGAACATACTGCGCTTCACAAAATGGTTGGCGCTCCGTACTATACATTTGCCAAGTAACTTCGGCATCCAGAGGCTCAAGTGAAACAAAAACCTGTCCTGCTGGAACATCTAAGTCAGTATCTAGACCCAGTGTTACCCACTCCAAGCCATCGTGAAGTTTCACAATATCCGTATCGACTAAAAGAACACTATTCGGGCCTTCCCCGACCAATGCGCCACTTCCATTACTCCGAATGGAAACACGTGCTTTTGCTCCTGTTGGACCGTCCAAATACACTTGAAGGTGACTTAAAGTAGCCTCTGCAGAAAGTACCAATCGTTGTGAGTACACAGAGGCAGTGTTTGGCTGAAAGTGGAGTAGTGTACTTCCTTCGGGATTCGCCTGATACATCAACTCTACATGACTCGGAACAGAATCAAGTTGAATTGAAGATTGTAAATCAGTGTTAGATGCTGCTACACTAGATGCAGCTACTGCGTGCATACTACACGCACTACAAATCAATGCTAGTACCGTATTCTTGCATTGTACGCGAGAAAGAACATGTCTTTTGAACATAGGCTCAATTACACACTCGGTTGTACTTGCTTAATACAAACACAAAACACGGCAGGCACAACGAACATTCATTGTGCTGAAAAAGCAGTCAGTTTTTGAAACACAGGGCGGCGAGAAATCAAAGTATGAGAGTTGAGCGACACACTTTGCAGGTCTCACAGCATTTGAGACCAACCTACATAAATATTCTGAAAACAAGAAGAAAACGTGAATATTTTGTCAAGACGTTTGCGCAGAGTTTACTTAGAGACAAGAGTTGGTTCTACAAAATCAAGCACTTGAGCAAGTTCGAAACTGTATTCCTTCGCTAGAATTTGGCCTATTGCTTTGACATCAGCTAGGCCACAATACTATACGAGCATGAACCGACCCAAAAGCAATAGACAGCATGTCTTAGCAATTCATCGCGAGTGGCGTACGCTTTCTCTTGCCATACCCGGGTTGTAGTCAATACTTTAAATGCTCAACGAAATATCAATACGCCCTTAAGAGCATTGAATGCTCGCTGTCGTTTCTGACTATACCAACAATTCTTGATTCCCTCTTAAGACTGTTAGTGAAAATATTGCGGAATTATCTCACAGAATGTTGTCGAGTAGGCCTTGCTCCGAACATTTCCTCAGCATTGACTTGGCTGGAGTCCACATATCTGGCGTGCGCAAGCGTGCTCAAACGTGCCCATCCTTGCAATTTGTGAGAATCCATGTGCGCAGGTGTGAAATTTAAGGCAGCGTACGTGAGTATTTGCGGCATTTATTTGCATTCACCACTCATTTCATTCCGACAACGATGAGCGAATGTAGTTCACAGTCACCGACAATAGAAATGTACTTCATTCCTCTCTACAGGGACTGACTGCATTTTTCAACCTCAACTACACTTTCAATCAAATGGATATCCAGAGATGGACTTCCAAGGAGACCCCCATGTCGTTTACTTCAAACGAAATGAACTGGCCTGATGATGGGCTTGTTGAAATGCAGGCAATGTACCTCTCAATTTTGGAGAGAATCAATCACCTAGTAAGTATCATCGAAAAGCAGCAACTGGATGCAAACGAGGAATTTCTATCTTGCGCTCAAACATGTAAGTATTTGGGAATCGGCAAAACAACCCTTCACAAGTTGTTAAAGAATGGAACCATACCTTTCATCGATCTGGGAGGCAGCAAACGCATTCCCAAGAAGCAGTTACAACTCTCTCTTCTCAACACTTGCATTGGGTGTCCAACCATGATTCCTGACGAACCAAGTGAACTTTGTGACGCCGATGAAGGCGAAAATTGATTTTTTTTGCAAAAAAAAGGCGGGAATCTTTAAGATTTCCGCCACCAATTCCGCCACCAATTTTCGCGCTACCGGCCTGGAGGCCGCATGAATACTGGCTTCGTCAATTTTAGTAGTGATTCCGGCAGGATTCGAACCTGCGACCCACTGATTAAAAGTCAGTTGCTCTACCGACTGAGCTACGGAATCGCGAACAAGAATTACAACTTACGACTATTTATGTTGCCGTACAACCTTTGTTGGGTTTTATTTTTGAACTTCAACTGTGATTCCGGCTACAGAGCGCATGGTTGCTGCAATTCCGTTTTCATCTATTCCGCATTCAGCCCACAATTCTTCTTGTGTTCCATGTGGTACGAATACGTCGTTATACCCTAGATTCGTGACCTGTACTCCAGATATGTTGGTGTCCTGGAGATACTCCATAACCGCACTTCCAAACCCACCTTGACGTTGTCCATCTTCAATTGTGATGATGTGCTTAAATCTCTTTGAGATGTCGCTAATCATGTTTGTGTCTAGCGGCTTCGCAAAACGTGCATTTACAACCTCTACCGAAATGCCGTCGTTCGCTACTTCTTGTGCTGCCCTCAGCGCTGGATATACGCGGTTGCCAAAAGCTAACACGGCAATGTCAGTTCCGGATTGAATTGTCTCAGAAGTCCCAATTGTGACTTCTCTTGGTTCAACCAGTTCTACGCCTTCTCCTGAACCGCGCGGGTATCGAATGGCGATAGGGCCGTCGCGATACACATTGATAGCTGTATGCATCATGTCGCGAAGTTCCTGCTCGTCTTTAGGAGCCATTACAACCATGCCCTGTATGATGCGCAAGTATCCAATGTCAAGTACGCCATGATGCGTTGGACCATCTGCTCCAGCAACACCTGCTCTATCCATACAAAAAACCACATGCAGTTTCTGAATAGCACAGTCATGTACTATTTGATCAAATGCACGTTGTAAGAATGTTGAGTAAATCGCAACTACTGGTGTGACGCCTTCTGTAGCGATGCCAGCTGCAAGTGTCACGGCATGTTCTTCTGCGATGCCAACGTCGATGACCCGGTCCGGGTGCTTTACCATGGTTCGGTTCAAGCCGGTGCCGTCCGGCATGGCTGCCGTTATAGCTACAACATCGGTGCGTTGATCACAGATGTCAATCATCATGTCGCCAAATACGTCTTGGTACTTGGGTACTTTTTTACCTACTGCTGCGGAAGGAAATCCCTGACCTGTATTGCGGTCAACTTTGCCGATGGCATGCAGTGCTCGGTCGTCCTTTTCGGCCGGGTCGTACCCTTTGCCCTTTTGTGTACTCAAGTGCAACAACACCGGGCCATTGAGCTCGTCGCGGATAAATGTGAGCGTTTTAACAAGCTGATTGATGTTGTGCCCGTTGATGGGACCAAAATACTTGAAGCCCAATGCTTCAAACAACATTCCTGGCGTGAGAACAGCCTTGACGCCACCTTCTACTCTGTGCAACACTTTGCGGATGCGGTCGCCTAAGTCGTCGAGCTTGCCAGTTAAATCCCACACATTATTGCGAAATTTCTGAACTGGTCCGGTTGTGGCAATGCGCGTGAAGTGCTCGCCAATGGCCCAAACATTTGGCGCAATTGAAAAGTTGTTGTCGTTCAAAACAACTATCATTTTGCGTCCTTGCACACCACAATTATTCATGGCTTCGTATGCCATGCCACCAGTCATTGAGCCATCACCGATGATGGAAATCACCTCAAAATCTTCATTTTTAAGGTCTCGAGCGGTGGCAATGCCTAACCCAGCACTAATGCTCGTAGATGCATGCCCGGCTCCGAAAACGTCGTACTCGCTTTCAGAACGCTTGAGAAACGGTGACAATCCATGGCGTTTGCGAATGGTGTGTAACTCGTCCTTGCGTCCTGTGAGAATCTTGTGCGGATATGCCTGATGACCAACGTCCCACACGATTTTGTCTTTGGGAGTATTGAACACATGATGCAAAGCTACCGTCAGCTCAACTACACCGAGTCCGGCACCAAAGTGTCCACCTACCGATGTAATAACGTCGATTAGGTGATTGCGCACATCGTCACACAGCTGCGGAAGCTGAGAAACGTTGAGCTTGCGGATGTCAGCCGGTGACTGAATCGCATCGAGTAAACGAGATTGCAAGGAGTCAGATTTCATCTATTGAGGAACGTACAAGTCCGTGTTTTACTGTTTGATTCAGATTACTTTTTTGCCGGCGTTTCGATAACGACCTGAACGGTTCTACACAAGAAACGACCAGCAGGTAGTTCGTTGTCAAACAACTCTAAGTCTTCACCAACGCCGTGCACTTCTACTTTGGCCGCTTTTGTGCGCTTTTTAATGGCATCGGCCACAGCAGTAGCACGTCGATTTGCCAACTGTTTGTTGTAACCAGCCTCTCCAATTTCGTCGGCATAACCAAATACTTTGACGATTGAGTTGTACTCAACAACAGGTACAATTTCTCGCTCGAGAATACGCAGGTTGTCACCTGTCACGGCCTCGCTGTCAAAGTCAAACAATATCAGACTGAACTTGTGGATGGTTTTGTCTGAAAGCTCTTCCATTTTGCGGCGTGTACTCGAGAGGTACTCAACAGGGATGGTACCAAAGGCTTCTTTGCGAGTTCCGAGCGTGTCTACTACAACATAGCGGTACTCTACCGGAACGTCTGAGCCAGCTAGTTCGTCTGGGCGTACAATCCAACGGCGTGGACGCGCCTCTCCGTTGCGCATGAATTCACGTAACACAGTGCCACCTTGGCTGAGTGTGAGAGACCACTGCTTCACAGGTATCGTTGTGGTTACTTCCGGTTGGAACTCTATGAGACGCGGTGCCGCCAATCGCTGTTCGTCGCCTTCAATCATCAATGGGTCGAGCAATTCAGGAATGTTGCTCGTGATCTCTACGCGGCGATTCTCTGCAACGCCGGCTGGTACCGCGAGTGTTGATGGCTTTGCTGGTTTTGCTTTTGCCTCTACCAAAATGCGCTCTTTGCTGATCTCAAAATTCTTAACCAAATAGTCGCGGGCCGCTTCTGCACGTTTTCGTGCGATGGCAACACTTTCACCAGTTCCATCTCCGGTACCGGTAATTGTAATCATAGCGTTCTCTATCTTCTGCATGCGAGAGCCAATGATATTCAATGTATTTTTATTGATTTCAAGGGCATCTTGTTTGAGCGCATTCATATTGAATTCGCCGGTCTCAGAGGTGCCGCCAGTTGCCTGATACGTTGGGTTGAAGCTGGCGTCGTTCTTGTCGTAAAACACATATGGAACGAGTGGGTACATTTCACTGTACTGTACGTCTTCCACACGAATGACACGCAAAGGCTTTTCATTCCCGAGCTCATCGAAGTACACGATGTTGTCGAGCTTGACTTCCAAATCGCTGTCAACATTCTGAAGTGTGTCTTGCTCGTCACCGCCAATTCTAAACTTCAGCGCAGCTGTCAAACGCACTTGCGTGTTCGACCAACTAGAGAAATTCTCGCTACCTGAAACATCTGTAAATGGTACTGTAACCTGAAGCTCTGGCGTAAACCATGCTTCGTCAGCAATGGGGATTTGGTATCCAGCGCCGAGGGTCAAACCAAATAGCGTTGATGCTTCTGGAATGTCGGCGTTTTCGAAAGGTTGCTCCGAGGGAAGAGTTTCGTGGCTTTCTGTGAGAGAATACTCACTAGTTACTGGGATGCCAATGTTGAACCCGGCCAAACCGTACAAATGCTTTGTGCCGATGTCATAAAAACTCGCCACGGGATTGATGTCGAGGTAGCTGAGTGAAACAGGCATATCTGATGACCACGTGGTTGTGCCTGTTGTACTCCTAGTACCAGAGCCAGAAAGCGTACTCCCACTTCCATTGTACCCAATTTTTGCGCCAATGCCGAGAAGCTGGCTAATGCGATAGTCCAAGTGTACACCAAGAGCTGCTCCTGCTTCGGTAGCACCTTCGTTTATTGATCCGTCAGTCCCGCCGAGACTTGGTACGTCAAAGTCCGGTGAATGCATATTGAGGTTGAGACCTAGATACGGTCCCAAAAAGAGTCCTTCATATTCTTGCTCTTGACTCGAAGTTTGGTCTTGAGCGTGGATTAACGATGTCGGGAGTGCAAGTGCCGAGCCCGCGATACAGGCCATTGCCAGAGCAATCTTCTTCATTCGTTTTGTTCTCTCTTCTAATGTTGTGTGCGAGTATGAGCGTGTCCCATGCTGCTGTGGAACCGACAACGCATACTACAGCAAAAAGTTGTACCAATCGACAATTTACCAAACATTTTGTGAATCTAGGGGGCGCCTTCCGTCCTCGGCAACAACTCGTTGACCACAGTTCTTACGATTTCGTAAGCAAAGCCGCGTCGCGAGAGAAATGATTCCAAGGCTCGGCGCTTTTTGTCATAAGGTTTCCCTTCTATAGTCCTGAGTTTTTTCGCTGCTGCTTGCTTGCATGCTACAACAAGCTCGTTGTCACTTGGACCACTCTGCTGCAATGCGTCGTCTATAGTAAACGCGTCAATTCCCTTTGCCTTGAGCTCGGCTCGAAGTTTGGCAGTGCCACTCGGGCGCAATCGCATGCGTTCGGCGATAAACGCTTTGGCAAAACGCATGTCGTTCAGATAGTCGAACTCATACAACCAGTCGACCAACGTTTGCGCTTCTTCTTGTTCACATCCGTGCTTCTTCAGTCGCATGCGAACTTCGTGTTCTGAGCGGATGCGATACTGAGCAAACTGCAGAATCTTGCGTTTGAGTTTAAGAAATCCATCGCGTTCTTGAATCAGATCAACAGTGTCCTGATTCAACTCACTACCAATCTTCAATCCAAATTCTAAAACCAAATCCATCGAGCATGCAAAAGCAAAGTCGCCATTCACAAACACATTGCAGCGTTGCGGATTACGCTTCTGTGCAGCTATCGAAGAAATGGTCACACGTTGGCCATGGCTTCTTTCACTTGACCAGCAAGAGTATCGAGTAATTCTGGCTGCTCGGTAAGAATTTTGCGCAAGCCGTCGCGACCTTGTACACGCTCTTCACCGTAAGAGAACCAAGAGCCAGAACGATTGATAATATCGAAATTGAGGCCTTGATCAATAAGGTCTCCCACGCGAGAAATACCTTCGTTGTACAACACGTCAAACTCGACCTCTCGAAACGGAGGAGACACCTTGTTCTTCACGATTTTAGCGCGAACGCGGTTTCCGATTATATTCTGTCCGTCTTTCAAAATTTCTTTGCGGCGAATATCAATACGAACTGAGGCATAGAATTTCAGGGCATTACCACCGGTAGTGACTTCTGGATTTCCGTAGATAACGCCAATTTTGGAACGCAATTGATTCGTAAAAATCACTGTGGTTTTTGTTCGGCCAATGGCAGCATTGAGTTTGCGCATGGCTTGACTCATCAAGCGTGCTTGCGAACCCATTTGAGCATCGCCCATCTCTCCTTCAATCTCCACACGCGGCGTGAGTGCTGCTACAGAGTCAACAACAACAACGTCAACCGCATTGCTACGCACCAGTGTCTCTACAATTTCGAGGGCTTGCTCACCAAATTCTGGTTGCGATAGTAGGAGATTGTCAAGGTCCACTCCCAAACGCTTCGCATAGTTCACATCCAAGGCATGCTCAGTGTCCACAAATGCTGCAAATCCGCCATTCTTCTGGGCTTCGGCAATAACATGTAAACACACTGTTGTTTTACCTGAAGACTCCGGTCCGTAAATCTCAACAATTCGACCGCGCGGCACTCCGCCAATTCCGATTGCCATGTCAAGTGACAAACAACCCGTTGAGATGGCATCAACTGGAACTACTACCTGATCGCTCAACCTCATGATTGAGCCCTTGCCATGAGTCTTTTCAATCTGCTCCACCGCTGCGGTTAATGCACGCAGGCGTGCCGCATCTTCACTTTCGGGTTCTTTTGCTGTCTTCTTAGCCATTTCAGTTTCCTTTGTACGTAGATTCCGGCTGAATGCACCGCTTTTTTCGGTTATTCACAAAAAAAATACGAAACAGCTAGCCATGGAAAAAGCAGTGTGTAAAACTATTGCAGGATAATCCCACTTTAAACGGAACAAGGCCGCATGAATAACTATGCGACCTTGTGTTCTTGTAGTGCTCAATGCGGCAATGCTTACGCCTACTTAGCGAGTTTCTCGCTCGGAACGATGTGTGCGCTCTCGGTCTCTGCGATGTTCGCGTCCGCGACGGTGTTCACGCATTTCCTCGAGCTTTTCGAGCTGCTCGGCAGTGAGAATTTCTTTCGCTTCTTCGAGTGCATCGAACATGACCATCTTCATTTCTACTTTGAGAGCAGCCATTTTCTCCATGAGTTCTTTCAACTCTGCACGAGTAAGTGTGCCGTTTTTCTTGCCTTCCCTCATTTGCTGATGCAGTAACTCCATTTCTTCTTTTAGATCTTGCATCTCCACCTTGGCCTGCTTGAACAGAATCCCCACTTGAGCTTGCTGATCTTCAGTGTGCATGTACATTCTTTCGTGTCGTTCACCTCGTTCCATGCGATCTCGGCGGTGGTCTTCTGAATTGTCTTGGCTCCAAGCAGTAACGGACGCGCCAAGCATCGACACAACAATCAAAGCCAATGCAAGTGTTCTTGAAATCGCTTTCATATCAATCCTCTGTAAATAATGTAAACGCTGTAGTTGTCTGGTTCTTGGTCTTAGAGGCTCTGGACATGAGTTTGGTTTAATTCAGCACAACTGTGCCGCCAGTTTGTGGATAACTCGGCACTTATCCACAATTTTGCGCTTGCTTGGTGTGCTTGTCTAAGATAAATTCGGCGGTTATGGCTAGGAAAAGATCCTTTTTGTGTTTGGCATCTTTTTCGACAATACCAGCCTGACATGTCCGTCGTGTCTTGCTGTTCGCCTGACAGCGGTCAAACCTCGAAGAACGTTACTCATTCACGGTGTGAAGTGATTTTATGCGCATAACGAAACAGTATACAAATCGCGAGAGCCAGTCTCTTGACAAATACTTGCAAGAGATCGGTAAAGTCGATTTGTTGAACCCACAGGAAGAAATTGATTTAGCAAAACGCATTAAGGCCGGAGGAGCAGACGGTGAGTTAGCTCTCGAACGCCTCACCAAAGCAAACCTGCGTTTTGTTGTGTCTGTGGCAAAACAGTATCAAAATCAAGGTCTCTCACTTGGTGACCTTATTAATGAAGGGAATCTCGGTCTCATTAAAGCAGCAAAACGCTTTGATGAAACGCGTGGATTCAAATTTATCTCGTATGCCGTCTGGTGGATCCGTCAGTCGATCTTGCAAGCACTCGCCGAGCAAAGCCGTATCGTGCGTTTGCCACTCAACCGCGTAGGTGCGTTGAACAAAATCGGTAAAAAATTCTCAGAACTCGAACAGAGTTACGAGCGCGAGCCAACCTCTGCTGAGCTTGCAGATGAGCTCGAAATGACGATCAGCGAAGTTGCTGATACAATTAAAATTTCTGGACGACACTTGTCTGTGGATGCTCCGTTTTCTGAAGGTGAAGACAACCGACTTCTCGACGTGTTGCCGAATGAGCAACAACCACCGCCGGACACCACTCTTATCAATGAGTCGTTGAGAATTGAAGTTAAACGCGCACTTTCCACGCTCTCTGAACGAGAAGCAGAAGTGATTCGTCTGTACTTCGGACTCGGCAATGAACATTCATTGACTCTCGAAGAAATTGGCGAGCGATTCAGTTTAACGCGTGAACGCGTACGCCAGATTAAAGAAAAAGCAATACGAAGATTGCGTCATGCTTCGCGTTCAAAAGCATTGCGCACGTATCTCGGGTAACAAAGTTTATGAGTACACCCCAATCCCTCACCGAAGCAGTAGACAAAGCACAACCAAATGATGGCGGACGCCGGCCTGAATGGCTTAAAGTTCGCGCTCCTGGTGGAGACAACTATGCCAAATTGAAAACGATGATGCGCTCGAAGAAGCTGCACACCGTTTGCGAAGAGGCGCGCTGTCCAAATATCAGCGAGTGTTGGACCGCTGGTACTGCGACGTTTATGATCTTGGGGGATACATGTACTCGCTCCTGTGGTTTCTGTGCGGTAAAAACCGGACGACCGCCGGTGTATGACGAACAGGAACCGCAACGCGTTGCTGATGCAATTGCCGATATGGAAGTCCAACACGCCGTGATTACAAGCGTGAACCGAGACGAACGCAAAGATGGTGGCTCGCATATATTTGCCGAAACCATACGCCTCTCGCGCATCGCCAAACCCGGCATGACGATTGAAGTTCTGATTCCAGACTTCAAAGGTGTGATGGACAATGCTCTACAAAATGTTATTGATGCGCGCCCTGACATCCTCAACCACAACATGGAAACCGTGCCGCGCTTGTACCGCCGCGTGCGTCCACAAGCGAAGTACGACCGCTCGCTTTGGGTGCTCGACGAATCCAAAAAGCAAGGTTTGAAGACCAAAACAGGAATCATGTTGGGCCTCGGTGAAAAGCCAGAAGAAGTGGTTGAGTTGATGAAAGACCTCGCGGAAATCAACCTAGATGTCTTTACTCTCGGCCAGTACTTGCAACCGACGAAGAATCATTTGCCGGTTGATAGATTTGTCCACCCAGATGAATTCAACGAGTACAAGCGCATTGGCATGGAAATGGGCTTTAAGCATGTTGAATCTGGCCCTCTCGTGCGCAGCTCCTACCACGCAGAAAAAGCAGTCTGACCCCGCATGACGTCGTTCCAAGCTACAATACTTGGCAGTGGGACGTCTACAGGTGTTCCCATGCCTGCATGTGGTTGCGATGTTTGCCTCTCCAAAGATCCGCGCGACAAGCGCTTGCGAACATCGCTCTTGCTGCAATCGGACACCACAACCGTGGTTATTGACTCCTCGGCGGATTTTCGTCAACAAATGCTCACACATGCAGTGCGCAGTCTCGATGCCATTGTGTATACGCATTATCACATCGACCATATCGGTGGCTTCGACGATGTACGCCCTTTCAACTTTCTGCAAAAACGCGACATGCCAATCTATGCCAATGGCGAGACAATTGGACACTTAAAGCGCATTTTCAACTATGCATTTGGAGCCGCCGTTCAGTCCGGAGGAGGACTTCCGCGCGTGCTCCCACACGAGATAACGAACTCATTCTCAATCGGAGATCTATCCCTTATTCCTATTCCTGCCAAACACGGCGAAGTGGATGTTCTCGGGTTTAGAGTCGGCAATATGGCCTATTGCACGGATATGTCGTTCATCCCCGATTCATCTATGAAATTGCTCGAAGGGGTTGAAACTCTCGTTCTCAACGCACTGCGTAGAACTCCTCATAAAACACACTTCAACATCGAACAAGCCTGTGAGATTGCTTCTATCGTTGGTGCAAAAAACACGTATTTCACACACATTTCTCATGCGCTGGGCAAACACGCTGATGTGTCACAGGAATTGCCAAATGGGGTGAAGTTAGCCTACGATGGGTTGACGTTTGCCGCAAGCATGTAGCTAATCAAGGAGTGTTTGTGCCGCTAAAACCAACAAGTGTTGAAGAGTACCTCGAGTATGGGTGTGGACGCTGTGATCTAGGTGGTACGCCGAATTGCAAGGTCGAATCGTGGCAGGATGTCTTGCGCGACGTCCGCGCAATCCTCGCAGCTACCGAGCTACAAGAACAGATTAAGTGGGGCTGTCCCTGCTACACAATCGAGAATGCCATTGTGTTGATGCTGAGCGCATATAAAGAGAGTGTGGTTGTGTCCTTTTTTCGCGGCAATGAGCTGCGTGATCCCAATGGTTTGCTTGAGATTCCCGGTAAGCATTCTCAATATGCGCGGTACCTAAGATTTGTTTCTGCAGAGGCTGTTGAACAGCATGAATCGACGATACTCGACTTTATACATCAAGCAATTGCATTGGAACGGTCCGGCACAAAGCAACCGCAACAACATGCGCCAACACTTGAGTATCCAAGCGAGTTGACAACAGTTTTTGCCGAAGACGTTGAGTACCACCAAGCATTTGAGGCACTTACGCCTGGGCGTAAACGCGGCTATCTCATCTATTTCACCGATGCCAAGAAGTCGGCGACGCGAACAAACCGAATCAACAAGCTGAGAACGAAAGTTCTAGACGGCAAAGGACACCAAGAGCGATAACCTCGCTCAATGCCTAGACATCCGCTTCAATCTCCATGAGCAACATAGTCGTGGCAATAGTTTTCCCCTGCGCATCGAGCTTCAGTGAAACCGTACCACCGCCACCGAGTGTATTGTGCAGCACAAAATTTAGTGCCCAGAGATTCGGAAGTTCAAATCGCTCTACTTCCCCTTCGCAAATGCCTTCAAAGTGAGCCTTCACACGCTCAACTGTGAGCTGTTCTTTCAAGATTGGGTACCATTCTTCTTTGTAGGCTATCACTCCGCAGTTTGCGGCATCGCCCTTATCGCCAGAACGAGCATGAGCAATTTCTGAAAGTTTTATCGTTTTCATAAGTACAGATGTGTTCAAGTGTTGAGTTTGTTAGATGCAAATGTACAAGCAAATCATCAATTTCGCGATTCTTGTCCTCACAACAGCCTCTGCATAGAGCTCAGGTTGCAGCTCGGTTTGCAGCTCTGGCTCCCATCAGAAGAATTACTCGATGCGCAATCGAATGGTTGTAATGTTGTTGATCCAGCGAATTGTGCGCCGATCGCGCGGACAAATCAAACGCACGGAAGATGTCTTGAGCTGCGCCACATATTGACTGGATACCTTCGTATCGGGCAACTGAAATCGCGACCGCTTCATGCGCGTCTGCTCTTTTACTAGGCCGTCGAGCATGGACAAATCCATGTCACCGCCGGTATCGGTCAATGTTATCGTATCTTTTGTCGGTGGCCTGTCGCGTGGGGCAACCAAAATCACAGCCGGTACACTACTACATGCCGAGTCTATTTCACATGCCGACAACACAACAGTTTGACCCACATCGTTCACAAATTCAAAAGTAGCCCGCGCCATCGTGGCTGTGGACATGGTATCTAACACTTGTCTAAACAAGCCATAGACGGGCACACTGAAAAATGTACCGACTTTGTTCTTGCCAACCACAAGCTCAATGCCACGCATTTCATTGTGTTGGTAGAGTCCAACCGCATTGACCTGCAGCTCAACACCAGTATCTGGCGCTGTTCCACGCGACAACATTGGTGCAAACACAAGCGCTATCAGAGAAAAGAGCATTGTTTTTTTCATGCTCAAATCTACAAATAATCTGAAAGTTCTGAACTCTGAATTGGGAATATCCGTCTACGGTTGCAAGCAGTGTTTCGATTTTACACTTATTTCAGGCTGAATCGTCTTACATTTGTATTCTCGAAGATTTGATCACAGGCATGGATTATACACGGTAGGAATTGAGAGAACATGGATAGAATCATGTTTAAATCGAAGTTGCATCGAGCGCGTGTCACGCAGGCAGAATTGTATTACGAAGGTAGTTTGACGCTCGATACTGAATTGATGGAAGCTGCGGATTTTGTTCCGTATGAAAAGGTTTCTGTGGTCAATGTGAACAATGGTCAACGGTTCGACACATACCTTATTCCAGGCGAAGCAGGTAGCAGAACAGTATGCGTAAATGGCGCTGCAGCGCGCTTGGTGTCTGTTGATGACCAAGTTATTATTATCTCGTATACGACACTGACGAAGAAGCTCGCAAGCACGAACCGACAGTGGTGTTGGTTGACGACCACAACAACATCAAGCATCAGACCAACAAGGTTGTTCACGGAACCTCGTTTGTTTCAACAAATTAGCTCACACAAGAAGACCATTGAAAAAGAAACTCGCAGTAGTAGTGCTCGCGGCCGGTAAAGGCACGCGCATGGAAGACCCCACAAAAGCAAAAGTAATGTTCCCACTCGCGGGCAGACCCTTGATCGACTATGTGCTCGACCAGTCGGCCTCACTGCAACCCGAGCGCGTGGTTGTAATAACGGGATATTTGCGCGACACAGTTGAGTCACATTGTGCTCAACACGCCTCAAAACCATTGTTTGCTGTGCAAGCAGAACAATTGGGAACTGGTCATGCAGTTCAGCAGGCAGAAGCAGTACTCACCGACTTTGATGGTGATGTTCTCATTCTCTCCGGCGATGTGCCAATGCTCACAAGTGCAACACTGTCTGCATTTGCCACTTCTCACGCAGATTCTGGGTCGGCACTTTCCGTGCTGTCTACATCTCTTGACGATGCTACGGGTTACGGACGAATTGTTCGCGATAGCTCAGGAGCTTTTGCGTGCATAGTTGAGCACAAAGACGCTACAGAAGATCAACGCGCAATTCGCGAAATCAATTCGGGAATATACCTCGTTGATGCCAAGCTCTTGTTTCAGGCTTTGCAACAGACGAATAACCAAAATGCCCAAGGCGAGTTCTACCTCACAGATATTGTGTCTATTCTCGCAGACAACGGACACACCGTAAGTGCATGGGATATTGCCTCGCCTGAAGAAGTGCAGGGCATCAACACAAAAGCACAATTGCAAGAAGCTGAGCAACAAGTAACAGAGTTGAACAATGATTGAAGCAATTGACCACATTGGCATCGCGGTGAAAGATCTCGAGGCATCGTTGCCGTTGTTTCAAGAGATTTTTCAACCAACTGATATCCATCGTGAGACCGTGGCAGAGCAAGGTGTGCATATCGCCTCGTTCAAGGTTGGCGAGGTGTTGCTGGAACTAACAGCACCAACATCAGATGACTGCCCCATTGCCAAATTCATTGCAAAAAAAGGTGAAGGAATTCACCATATCGCATTCCGGTCTGACGGCATCGGAGCTGACCTACAGCGCCTTAGCGATGCCGGTATCCGCCTGGTGAATGAAGAACCGGTGGACGGTGCCCACGACATGAAAGTAGCATTCATGCACCCAAAAAGCACAAATGGCGTACTGATGGAATTGTGTCAGTCGGCCCTCTCGTAATTGTTTCACAGTAAAATTGATTGATTATGCCGCAACTCATCGTACTCCGACACGGACAGTCTGAATGGAATTTGCAAAACCGCTTTACCGGCTGGGTGGATGTAGACCTCACCGAACAAGGCGTGCAGGAAGCAAAGAAAGCGGGAGAACTGTTGCGTGATTATCAGATTGACGTATTGTACACCTCAAATCTGCAGCGCGCTCAAAAAACTGCCGATCTCGCCCTAGCCTCTGCTGGCATAGCTGTCGACGAAATACACCGCGATGAAGCGTTGAACGAACGACACTACGGTGACTTGCAAGGACTCAACAAAGCTGAGACTGCAGAAAAATACGGCGACGAACAGGTGCACATCTGGCGTCGCAGTTACGATACTCCCCCACCGAATGGTGAGTCGCTCAAAGACACACAAGCCCGCGTACTACCGTATGTAGAAAAAAACATTGTGCCGCAACTCAAGGCCGGTAAGAACGTAATGGTAGCCGCTCACGGAAACTCAATCCGTGCATTGGTGATGTTTCTGGAAAAAATGTCACCTGAAGAAATTTTACAGGTGAATATTCCAACTGGAGTTCCTCGAGTATACGAACTGTCTGACACACTCGAGGTACTTTCCGTTGCGTACTTGGGAGAAAACTCGTAATGGCGTTTAAAAATCGCGCATTTACCGTACTTGCTGCAGCTCTACTGACTTCATCGACATCTATAGTCATTGCCGCCGACAACTCCTCGGCGTTGCTGGAATTGGCCGAGCATGAAGTGCAACGCACTATGGACGGCCTAGCAGACGAGAAACATGCACCGTACTTTTGCTCATATAGTATCGCAGAAACCGAGGCCTATACCGCCACTGCTTCGTTTGGTGAGATCGTGCAGGCATGGCCAGATCACACGCGAACGCTAGACATTGACATACGAGTCGGAGACTACAACCTCGACAACACGCATCAATTGCGCGGATCTAGCTTTCAAACTGGTGGGTCCACTCGCGGTATCGAACTTCCTGTAGGAGACGATCTCACCGGTGTTCAACACGCGTTGTGGAAAGAAACAGATGCGCAGTACAAGAATGCCGTTGAGAGGTACCTAAAGGTACTGACTAACACCTCGGTAAAGGTTGAGGAAGACGATACTTCAGACGATTTCTCACGCGAAAAACCAGAAACATATACCGAACAGATTTCGGCTCTGAATATAGACACAGCCGAGTGGAATGCCCGCTTGCGCACGGTATCTGCACGCTTCAATCAACACCCATGGATACTGCAGGGACTGGTATTCATGCGCGCCGAAGTTCTCAACAAATATTTTGTGAGCAGTGAAGGCGCGAGAATCCAAACAAGCGAGCGATATATTCGCGTTTTTGTGCAAGGCAAAACAAAAGCATCTGACGGGATGTCGCTCCCCCTCTTTCGCAGCTACTTTGCTTTTGACGCCAACAATCTTCCAACTGAACAGCAAATGATTCGCGAAGCCGACGAACTCATTGGTTTGCTTGACGAACTGCGCAAAGCACCGCTGATCGAGACATATAGCGGACCTGCAATACTCTCAGGTGAAGCTGCCGGTGTGTTCTTTCACGAAATCTTTGGGCATCGTATCGAAGGACACCGCCAGAAAGACGTGAACTCTAGTCAGACTTTCAAAAATTTGTTAGGCGAGAGCATACTCCCAGACTTCATTGATGTTGTGTTCGATCCTACAATCGACGAGCTCAACAACCAAGACGTGGTTGGTTTTTTCAAGTACGACGACCAAGGCGTGCGCGCTCAGAAAGTACAGACAGTAGAAGACGGTGTCTTCACAAATTTCTTGATGTCTCGCTCACCCATCAATCGTTTTCCACAAAGTAATGGGCATGGGCGACGCCAACCGGGATATCCGGTTGTTTCTCGTCAGTCCAACCTGCTGGTGCAAAGCGAAGTCGCCGTTACATTTGATGAACTCAAAGAAGAATTGCGCGAACTGTGCGAAGAACAAGACAAAGAATACGGTTTGTACTTTGTTGAAATTCAGGGTGGATTTACATTTACTCAGCGTACAATTCCGAATGCATTTAATGTTCAGCCCTTGCTCGTGTATAAGATTTTTGCCGACGGACGACCCGACGAGCTCGTACGCGGCGTAGACTTAATTGGCACGCCGCTTACAACATTCGGCAACATTGTTTCTGCTGCTGATGACTTAGGGATTTTCAATGGGATGTGTGGTGCAGAGTCCGGCAGCGTGCCGGTATCGGCTTCTTCACCGAGTCTCTTGATTTCTACAATTGAAGTGCAGAAGAAAGCTAAGTCACAAGCGCGACCTCCAATCTTACCTGCTCCAGGAACACAATCCAACTAAGTGAATGATGCGAAGACTACCCATATACCTCCTTCTCGCAATTGTTGTTGGTACGCTAAGTAGCACCAACACAACTCAAGCAGCTTCCGTAGATACGGCAACGGTTTTTTCTGCCATGCGCGACGAGCTGAATCGTTCGATGGGACAACTGCGTCTGGAAAATTTGGCAAAGCCATATTTCATTCAGTACAATCTTCGCAGTCGAACTTCATACGATATTGCGGCGAGTTTTGGAAGTTTAGTGGAGTCGACCCATCGTACGTACAACTCTCTGTCCGTACAGGTTCGTGTTGGAGACTACACTTTCGACAACTCAAATTTTTTCGACGTGGGTTTGTCGTTCTTTGGCAGTTCTGACGATGAGGAGTCATTTAAGAATCGAACCATTGCGGCGGCTCCCACATACGGCGGACTGCGCAGACAGTTGTGGCTAACAACCGACGCAGCGTACAAACAGGCCGTTGAGCTGTATGCCAAGAAACAAGCCGTTCTTGAGAACAAAGTTCGCATTGATACAACGCATGATTTTTTGAGCGAATATGAAGAAGGATCTTCAGATCTACAGCCGCACCCAAAACCAGACATCAAAGCTTGGGAGAAAAGAGTTGTAGAAATCAGCTCTGTTGCCAAAGAATTTCCATTTGTCACTGGATGCAAGGTGAATTTCGAATTTCTACCAACTGACATGCTGGTAGTGAATTCCGAAGGTGTTGCCGTTGGACGCACGGACTTCTTCACAGGGCTCGAAATCACGGTTATGACAGTGTCAAAAGAAGGTATGCCTCTGGCACAAACATGGTCTACCTTCGCTCCAACTCCAGCCTCAATGCCGAATCAAGATCATATGGTCGCGGCAGTGCGATCTGCTTGTGAAAAATTGGAGCAGCAGCTGTCAGTCGAACTCATTGAACCATATTCCGGACCTGTGTTGTTTGAAGGCCAAGCGGCTGCTCAAGTCTTTGCGCAAGCCTTTGCTCCTAATTTGGCAACGCAACGACAGCCTCTGTCTGACGGTGGGTTCTCAACTCCGCCGCGATTCAGTGCTTTTCAGAACAAAATTGGTGGACGCGTTCTACCTGAATTTTTGCAGGTAAAGGCTGAGCCAAAGGCCCGTACACTGTTCGGTACACCGACACTTGGGTATCTGGCAGTTGACGACGAAGGTGTGCAATCAGAAGATGTCTCTCTTGTTGAAGCTGGGTACTTGAAAAACCTCCTTTCTTCACGAGTTCCTACGCGCCGAGTACGAGAATCAAACGGACACAATCGCGGCGGGGCGGCAATGCTCTCCAATATTGTGGTTCAACCAATTGACTCCGCAGAACATGTCGCCACTAAAGACAGCCTCGTACAACGCATGATGCAACTGTGTGCTGACAGAGAGTTGGAGTACGGTATAGTTGTGCGCAATATTCTCGATCGCAACATGCTATTCACGTCTGTTTACGGCATGTCAAACGGCGAGTACCCTTTCACTCGCGACGGCGCGGCTCTGCCGTTGGTAGCTGCTTACAAAGTGTATGCGGACGGACGAGAAGAATTGTTGCGTGGGGCTGAAATTCGCGGCATTGCAGCACAATCGTTTAAGGACATTATTCTCTCAACGAATGACATTCATGTGCTAAACTACTTGGCACCGGCCATTTCAAGTCCGTTTGTCACAGGCGGACCACAGTATCTTGGCGCTACAGTGTGTGCTCCAGATGTGTTGTTTGAAGACCTCGAAATTGGTGTCAGCGAAAACGAATTCTCACGACCACCACTCATTGAGAATCCACTCACAGAGAGTAAATAGTCCATTTACCTTGCTCAGCACGTAGATATTCGTTAATTCTGCACAGAGTTTTCTGTGTTATTAACGAGTATATACATGAAATACATTGGTACTTTATTCATCTGCTGTATTGTCGCAGGACTATTGAGCTCAAACTCATCGTTTGCGACATCTCCCGATTCCGTCAATCGCCTCATCGTTACTGCCAAGGCGCAATCTCCTGTCAGTGACTTGTTGCTGCAACAAGGTGCATCTGCTATTGAAGACTACTTCGAAGTCGCTCCAAGCAACATGCATTCTATTGCGTATGTGAATCCCACTATGCTCGAAGCAATTGCGGCTAAAATGCAGTCACAAGCATTTTTAGCACACCAGCACGAGTCACTCAGTTTTCTGCAACGCACATTCGTGTTTGAATTTGAAAATTCTGCGGACTCAAAAGCCATGTATTCGTACCTGCAGCGACATGCTGACATTGAGAATGTAGAATACGCTCCCGAGCGACATCTTCTGTTTGATTGCGAAGCAGGCGACCCTCTCGCGTCAAGCCAATACCACTTGGAACTCACCAAGGCAGTGGATGCGTGGCAACAGCTCTCGGATGACGAGATTGTGATTGCAATTGTCGATACAGGAATCGATTACTTGCACGAAGACTTGCGCGACGTCATGTATGAAAATCCCGGCGAAATAGGCGAAGACAGTCATGGAAACAACAAACGGACCAATGGAATTGATGATGACGGCAACGGCTATGTTGACGATTTCATGGGTTGGGATATGTACTTGTACAACAATCACCCTCTGCCTGGCAATGGACACGGAACACATGTTGCAGGCATCGCCGGTGCAAATACATGCAATGGAACTGGCGTTGCTGGTGTGTTTCCGTATGCCAAGCTAATGCCGCTGAAAATTGGACCTGATGAACAACTGACACTTACTTGGCGGGGGCACGAAGCCATTTTGTATGCGGCTTATCAAGGTGCCGATGTGATCAATTGTTCGTGGGGTGGCACGGACTACTCACTGGCTGAACACCATATAGTTAAACTCGCAATAGAAATGGGAAGCTTCATTGTTGGCGCAGCTGGCAATGCTGGCTTTGACGCTCTCAACTATCCTGCTGCGTATCGCGAGGTATTCTCAGTAGCAAATACCGATCAAACAGACATCAAAGTGAGTAATTCGAGCTACAATGTGTCGGTAGATGTCAGTGCGCCCGGTTCACGCATAGTTTCGACAGAGCCCGACGACAATTACGGCGGACCGAGTTGGACTGGTACTTCCATGTCATCTCCAGTTGTTGCAGGTGTTGCAGCCATGGTTCTCCAACAATATCCACATCTAAGCAAGGATCAGCTAGCAGCTTGGCTGCGCACATCCGTTGATGATATTTATGAACAGTTCAATCAACAGTATATTGGAAAGCTCGGTTCTGGTAGAATAAATGCACTCAAAGCGCTCGACAACACATTACCGCGAAAGGCAATGTCAATCTCCAGCATTGGCATTCACGACCAGAATGGTGATGGATTGGTCCAAGCCGGTGAATCAGTGCAGTTGTCGTTTACTGCAACCAACCACTTTGATGCCTTAACAAACCTGCAAATCCGTGTTGCTGGTGCAGATAATATCCCATTGGACCTCATTGATCAAACTGCGTCTGTAGGACCTATGTCTTCTGGACAAGTGTATTTGACTGAATTAGGTACATACGAAATGAGTGTCTCATCCGAAATCAATGACCAGCGTATCGCCTTTCTGCGCGTTGAGTTCATCGATGATGGTGAAGTGTTTGATTGGGACTTCATTCGTGTTGTGATCAATCAAAATATTGTAACACTACACGAAAATGCTATGACCATGAGTCTTGCAGGCGAGGGTAGCCTTGGTTACGGTGATTATCCAGATAATGAGATCGGCGACGGTATTCGCGGCATGCTCTCCGAAAACGTTATGTTCGGCGGTGGCTTGATGATTGGCAGCGACAAAAGCCATGTGTCTTCTGCCGTTTTTGAGAGTTACAACAGCCCTTATACCTCTTCATTCAGCAGTGTTGAACCACCAACAACACAGATCCCTGGCCAGCGCGCACAAGCCGAAGCATACGCACACTTTGTTGATGGCAACAAGTTGTCAGATGTCGGCGTTGAAGTTCGTGCAACAATGTATCAATACACAGATGACAACTCTAAGAATCGCACTATTCTTAAGTACAATCTCACGAACACATCAGGGTTTGACTACCCTGAGATGTATTGTGGATTGTTTTTCGATTTTGATGTTTCTCCACTTGCAGATAAAGATGTCATGCAATGGGCGAGCCAAGAAGAATGTCTAATTATAGGTACTCCTGAAATTGGGGGGTATCCAGAAGTTGGCATGACACTCGTGTCCCCGCAAGATGTGAATGCAGTTGGCTTGCACAACTTTGCTCAGAACAATCTGGTAATCGATGGGAGTACAAAAACAGTTTCTCTCAATCAATTCTCGATTGAAGAAAAGTGGGATGTCTTACGAGCTGGAACACAGCATGGCGATGCCAACGAGGGCGACTTATCGGCATGTCTTTCCGCTGGTCCTTTTGAGCTCAAAGATGGTGAGAGCACTGACGTAGTATTTGTCATCTTTTTCGGCCACGGCGCAGAGGATTTAATCAAAGAAGCTCAACGTTCGCGCGAAGACTATGAGCGTGTAACTGCTATTGACAAACACAACAGGGCACATACTCTTGATTTGCGTGTATTGTCGAACGGTTCAATCGTGCAAGTTCAAGATGAACAACAACTCTTTGGCAGCATTCAAATTGTAGATCTATTAGGCAATATTGCGTACGAACACAGAGTTAGTGGACGTGGAAACAGCACCGAATTGCAACTGCCACAACTTACCTCTGGTACATATGTTGCGCGATTCGTTTCAGAAAACTCAGTTGCCTCACAGGTCTTTACCGTTGTTCAATAACATGCCCATAACGGTTGAGAATGTGTTGGGATATGTGTTTGCATTTGCATTTGCGATCATGCTGACGTCAGGCAATCCCAGATGCGCGTGGGCAAACGGAGCTGTGCATACTCATCTGGGTGAGCAAATTGAGTGTAGTATTCAATTGTTCTCTACTGCCGAGATCGCATACTTCGCAGATGACAAGCGAATTCGCACGCTTCGTCTCCCTGAAGTGCACATGAATGTTTCGTTGCAACAAGTTGCTGCGCAAAATGCTTTGTACCGCTTGCAGCGAACTCTAGTGTTTCGAGGTACAGCAGGAGAACTGCGAGATTTTTTACACAACAACAGCCATGAGATAGAATCATACGAAATTCAGCCTGCAAGAACACTTGCATCTACAACCAAAGTAGACACAGCTGATGTTCTCGTTCCCTGGCAGTATTACATTGAGCAAACACATGTACCAGTCGATGCCTCCGGCAGTCCACAACCAGTCACAAGCTCCGTAGTTGTTGCCGTGGTTGACTCAGGGTTCGACTTGGACCACATTGACTTGGCAAATGTCTGGTTCGAAAACGCGGGAGAGTTAGGTGTAGATAACGAAGGCAAAGACCGCGCTTCAAACGGTATTGACGATGACAACAATGGATTCATAGATGATTGGCGCGGCTGGGATTTTGTATCGGACACTTCAGTCGAAGGCGACAATGACCCGACCAATGGCAATGAGCACGGAACATTCGTGGCAGGCATTCTTGCTTCCGAGCGCAATGGTGAGGGTACAACAGGTGTAGCCCCCGGTGTGACAATCCTCCCCATCAAGGTCACGGATGATCACCCGTTTTCGATGGACATCATCGCTGGGTATGATGCAATTTTGTATGCCGCCAACATGGGAGCAGATATTATTAATTGCTCTTGGGGTGGAACGGCTCAAAGCCAATTGGAAGCCGATATTCTGGAAGTTGTTGCAGCCATGAATATTCACGTTGTTGGCGCTGCGGGAAACAATGCGCGTTATTCGCCATGGTTCCCTGGAAGTTATACCCGCTCACTCAATGTGGCTGCAACCGATTCATTTCACTACTCGGCCCCGTTTTCAAATTTTCATCCTTCTGTTGACATCGCAGCTCCTGGTGCAGATATCCTGAGTACATTTCCATTTGACGCCTATCGATTTAAGAACGGAACGAGTTTTGCAGCTCCTCAGGTAAGTGGAGCTCTTGCAAGACTAGTGGAACTCATGCCATTGGCAACTGTTGAACAGCGCGAGCGAGTTCTTCTCAGTCACGCAGAACCGTTTCTCTCAACTGGCGGCATTCCGCAAGGTCTCTATGGTCGTGGTGAATTGCGTGTAGTTACAACAGCAGCTATTCAGCAACCCTATGTTCGCATGGGTTTCCCGGCTCTAGAACCTGAAAGAGAGGCATATGCATCAGGGGATGCAATAACTGCGACATGGCTCGTTGAAGAAACTTCTCCCGCACCCATTCCCGCCGTCATGCACACACGCTTCACAAATACGTTCGCGTACGAACCATTTGTTGCTAGCAATACACTAGAAGCAGGAATGAGTCCAGTGGTGCTACCAGAGACTCACCTCGACACAATACACGGACTCAACACACAACTGTACGCGGAAGTCCAAGCGAAGGATATACAGCAAGAAGACTTGCTCCTAGCACAATCTGGATTTAGGTGTATTGTGAACCCTTCATACGTCACTCTTACTTCCGGCAGCGTTGCGCTTACTGTTGGTAGCCAGGGAACGCTCGGGTACGAAGATCATCCCGACAACACACTGGGAATCGGATTGTTTCATACGGCAGCACAACGGTCTCTTCTGTATGAGGGTGGAGTAATTGTCTGCACGCCTTCAGTTTCAGCTGACATGGTGCGCGGTCGGGTCTCATCACGCGCCAACCGCGATTTTGAGCGGCAACGTGCAACCCTGCTCAGCAATGACAATTCTACAGCGAGTAGTTCATTCACATGCATAGAAGAAGGTGCACTCCACAACATTGAAGTAGAGCAGCAAGTACAAACATTTGCAGCCATACCAAACTCGTATGTTGTATCGCTCACTGCACGAACGAGCGCTTCAGAAGAACTAGACAGCGTGTGTGTGGGCTATTTTTTGGACTTTGATATCGGCGAAACTGGTCGCATCGACAGCGGCTACTACATTGCCGCGCACGATTTGTCTGTTTTGTCAGATGAAGCCAGTTCCATATTAGTTGGAGTTTTGCCCCTCTCTCCTACTAGCAATGTCACATTGATCAACAATGACGGCACAGAAGAGTCAGACCCCGGCATATTCAATGGCTTTACAGATGCAGAAAAGTTTCAGGTGCTCTCTGGCTCTATTGCAAGAGCCAACACGCGCATTACTGACATTTCAGTTGCAGTTGGAACTGCGCCTGCTTTTTTCGGAAAAAATCAGCCTTTAACTGCTGAATTTGCTATATTTGTGGCTGAAGAATTCGACGATCTCGTCGCATTAGCTTCACAAATTCGATCCATCGTGGATGTGCCACAAGAGCCCAAAAGCAGCAAGCTCTGGCAACACCGAGATCACGTTTTGATCTCACCACATCCGCTTGAGGAAGCAGCTACAATTTCATGGTTTTGTGAGAACCCGGGTCAAACGGACATCGTTATTTACGATGCTCTTGGGAATGCTGTATGGCATTCACAATTTCGCAGTACTCGAGGTGAGAATTCTACTCA
>JAUHYX010000251.1 GCA_030426285.1 bacterium | reverse complement strand
CTATTCTTCAGGGGCGTTGACACTTACATCTTCATACTCAATACATTCACCCACACAGGCATCGTCGAACAAAAATGCAGCTTGAGCACTAAGACACTCTTGCACTGTTTCTTCTGGAGCAAAAATGTGATCCATAAAATTTGGCAAGCCATACCAAGCTCGCGTGCCAGGCAACAATTGCACGCCAAGCACATCGAACTGGCAGCCGTCAAATCTTCGCCTTGGATAGTGGATGACACCAACAAACTCAGAATTCACGAGTGGTACATACAGTTTTTTGTCTGGTCCAAGCTGCAATGACCCTAAGTTTCCTAGCGGCACACTGAATTCCGTTTTCACGAGAAAGCCAGACTGGGCGATTTCTTCCTTCGTTGGCAATGTTAGGTCATACTGCAACAAATTGGGGCCAGCTGTCACATACAGCATTTTGCTATCGTCAGAAAAGGCCACGCCGTAATACCGGTACTCGTCATTGGGAGTCACTGGTTGCAGTGTAAAACCATTGCGAACCTTTCCGTCAGTTGTGTTGAACTCGAATAACTGCACCTCTCCTGGCTCACTCCACCCACGGGCCATGGCAAGCCACTTCCCATCTGGCGATATTTTCATTGCCCCTAGATTTGAGGTATCTGAGCCAGAATATGTACCAGCTTCGGAAATAACTGGCGGATACGACACATTCAAACCCTCGGCATTGTAGCTGAAAAAGCGCGGACCATTGCGTTCGCGCATAACAATCCAATATCCAAAGCCATCACAATCAAGAGTACCGGTGACTTTCTCTGAAAACTCAGGCATCCCCGCTGTATCAATTGCTTGCATACCTGTATACCCCATACCACCATTGCCCGACATGTCTACCTCGAACCAAGACGGATGGTACCTAACTTCAGCGAACCAATCAAAATTTTTAATGGTGTTTTCTGGAAAGTAAGATGTGCTATTGCCAGGATTAAACACGATGAACCGAGCAGGATTGTAAGGTGATGGAGCAATGAGTGCCTGCTGCGTAGTAGAGTGCAATGGTTGCGCGCCAATAGAATCGCGCATTTGATATTGAATAGACGGCATCAATGTGTCATTGCGTTGCCAAGCCTGAAACCCGTCTGTGTAGAACAACAAGTTGCCATTGGAATCTGAATACGACGCTGACCCTTCGAGGTGAACAAGCGCACTTCTTGTTGGGCTAGGCACGCCCGAGGTGAAGTCCAATCCAGCGCGTTCACCAAACTTCCAATGCATAGCTTCGGCTTGGGCGAATGTGCTTTCGGTACTCGCAACGGCCAATAGTACAACCAAGACGATTACCGTTTTTATACCTTGTTTACAACTTGTTTGTTGTGTGGGTTCGAACATGCGACAATACTACCAATAATTACCTTGTCAGCAATAGCAAGAACACAGTATTATTGTGGCCGTTACAGAATGAATACCGTAAGAAAAGGGAATATACGTATGCTAATTCGTGCAACTCTCCTCGTCGCAATCTTTCTTCTCGGATACTCTGAACTCTATTCGCAGTCCACACAGCGAGTGCTTTCTGAGTGGAGCCAGCTCAATTTGCCTGCAGAATCTGTGGGCCCTATACGTCAGCTCGTGGGACATCCAAATGCACCAAATTTGCTTGCAATTGCCACAGATACCGGTGTGTTTGTAGGAAAGCTTGGTCAAGATTCGGTTGAGTGGAAATTGCTTTTGGAAGGTTACTACGGCAGCTATCAACGTCTGTATTTTTCTCCACATGGTGTAGATCTTTGGTGCTCGAATTCAACTCGACCTTATAAAGCTGTGCGAATACGAATAGACACAATAAATATGTCTGGGCTGTATTTGCACATTCTTGATTTTGGTATCAAACAGTTTGAGTTTTCCCCAAAGAATCCAGACGTTGCTGTGGGGTCGAGTATTGACTACTACTTGTACGAAGGATTGACCGCACTCCCAGACTCGGGTACCATTTCGAAACTGAGAGAGTATAGAACTCAAAATCTGGCATACGGCGGAGAGGATCCTTATTACTTTTGTTTGATTGAATACCCCGAACGCGTTGCAATGCACGGATCCTATAGAAGCTATGGAAGCGGAAATTGGCCGAGCGAACAAGAGTGGTTTTCAAGATCAGACCTTATTGAGCCACAGGATGGAGGCGATCTGCACAATCCTGCGTCTGGTGTTCGTGACGGGGACACGAGGTTTACGTATAGTTCTACCTGGTTCGCAAAAGGTAATGCCAACCACTTCTTACACGTGAATGAACGCTCAAACGTATACGGACCCGCTGTCTGGACATATGCAAAGGACCACCTCAACGAAGGGTATTACACACTCGGCTCAACGTACAATAACTACAACCTTTCTACAGCAAATCCATACTCCATATTTGTTACAGCAGTTGAACTGGACTCAATGGTAGTGTATGTAAATACTCGAAACGATGGTATTTACACATGCCATGAAATCGGCGACAGCACTATGCATTGGGAATTGTTGCTCAATCCGACAAAAGAGTTCTCAACGATAGACCCTCAGCATATCGTCAGCAGATTTGAGCAGGGTCAACTTGTTGTGTCTACAGGCACGGAGTTGTGGTTGATAGATATCGCTGTGGCATCGCCAACTCTTGCACCACCAGACTTGGTTTGGCCGCCAAATGCATTTGAGTCTATCTCCCAATCCATGGAGTTGTCGTGGGTGAGCTCCGAATCGGACGCGGTGTTCGAAATTGAAGTGTACAATGAGGACGAACGACGGTTTGTTCCACTAGAACTTACACCCGAGCGCAGCTCCATTGTCAATTCCACATGTAGTGAAGACGGTTCTACCTTACGCTGGAGGGTGCGCCAAATGTCACAACAAGGGTTTAGTGAGTGGAGTGCAACGAGAACATTTAGCATCGTTTCTCCCATCGATTCAGCCTCACACAATGTGTTTGATGAGCAAGACAACCTGCGTGACACTGTTGAGTTGTCGTGGTTTACCAATCATAGTGACCTACATTGGATTGTCCGAGTGGACCTTCTCGAACGCTTTGGCTCGGAGTCGTATGAGCCGGGAACTATTCTGCTCGACACCATTAGCAACCAAACTCACACTACTTTGTACTTGCAACCAGAAGCGCAATACTATGTCAATATCACCGCAATTGACAACAGTGGGAACACCAGCAGGTGTGTGCGCGGTATATCTGTTGGGGAATCAGGTGAACCGCAACTGTTTTACAGCTCCTACTTTTTACCTCTCAACACGTCCACCATACCCTCCCAAGAGGAAGAAGAAAAAGAACCAGAGAGCAACCCCGAAGACGAAGACCCAATTGCGAGTGAGTTGATAGTGTACCCCAATCCTGCTGTGAGCTCATTCACGATTTCCGCCCCAGAAAGCTTGTTTGAACAGTGCACAACATGTGACGTGCACTTCAGTGTTGTCTCTTCAAACGGGCGTATACACCGGAAGGGTATTCTCCATGAAAGTGCTCGTAAAGTTGAATTGACAACGTCTGAGTTTGCGCCTGGCAGCTATTTTGTAGTCTTGCAGGAAGAGAATGGGAAACTGCATGTACGACAAGTGAGCATCATTCACTAGTACAAAACTGCCGATTCAGTCCTTTGTGCTATCTTAAAGGCTCATTCTCTAATCTAATGAGCCCAAACATTATGAAGATGAAGATTACGGTAGCCGTAGTGGCAGCGGTATGTATGCTAGCAGCATGCAGTGACACGAGTGGTCCACAACTAGGCAAAAAAGAACTAGAAGCAAAGCAGATTGCTGAGTTTACGCTACAGAAGTACGCAGATCCGTCAATTGGGGCAATACCAGCCAACATTAAGGTTGCTGAAAGAGAGTTCTTGAATTCGCGTTTTTCAGCGTCTAAACGACTTGACAACACTGCTGCTGCGCAAGAATGGGTGTATCAAGGACCTCATAGTCTTGGGGGTCGCACCAGAGCACTTGCATTGGATATTGAGAATCAGAATCACGTAGTGGCAGGTTGCGTTTCTGGTGGAATCTGGGAGTCATTCGACTTCGGAGAATCCTGGAAAAAAGCAACTGACTATGCCGATTTACATTCTGTGACATCAATTGCTCAAAACAATGTAACTGGGCGTAGAAATATTTGGTATGCCTCAACTGGTGAATATCGTGGCAATTCAGGTTCTGTTCCCGGCGATGGAGTGTTTAAGTCGACCGACAACGGCGCTTCGTGGTCGCTGTTGCCAAGCACTGCCACTGCCACGCCAGCAAGCCATGACAATCCGTTTGACTACACAACAAACATTCTTGTTACGGCACAAGGTTCTGAAGATCTGGTGTTTGTAGCAACGGTTGGCAATGGACTCATGTATTCAGACGACAGTGGTGCCACGTGGAGTAGAACATTGGGGAATGTAACAAATGGAAGTTACTGTGATATTGTGCAAGCTCCAACCGGAATGTTTTATGCAGTGATTTCTGAAGGGCAAGATGCTGGAATTCACATGAGTTCAAATGGGCTGATTTGGACTGACATTACACCAGA
>JAUHYX010000250.1 GCA_030426285.1 bacterium | reverse complement strand
CTTGCAGCATCTTTGCTACGTCTGTGCAGTAGACTGTTGAGCGCGCATCTTGCGGCGCTGTTGTGAATCCAATTTGATTGTTGACAATGATGTGAATCGTTCCACCAGTTCTGTATCCTGGCAAATTCGCGAGATTGAGCGTCTCACTCACCACACCTTGACCAGCAAAAGCTGAGTCTCCGTGAATAAGAATAGGCATGACTTTGTCACATGTCTTGTCGCCAACAATGTGCTGACGCGCACGTGTCATCCCTTCTACGACTGGATCAACGGCTTCTAAGTGACTCGGGTTTGAAGCCAATACAAGGCGTACATCTTTGCCAGACTCTTTGCTTTGTACGACTCCACTTTCACCCAAGTGATATTTCACATCTCCGGAACCGTGAACCGATTCTTCGTCTTTCAAACCTTTGAATTCGGCAAATATCTTGCGCGAGGATTTCTTGAGGATATTGACAAGAACGTTGAGACGGCCTCTGTGTGCCATCCCCATGTTGATTTCTTCGACACCAACGCTTGAGGCCTTGTCGATAATCTGGTCGAGCAATGGAATCAGAGCTTCGCCGCCTTCTAGAGAGAATCGTTTTTGACCCAAAAATTTTGTGTGCAAAAACGTCTCAAAAATCTCGGCTTGAACAAGTTTCTTATAAACGCGAAGCTTGTTGGCTGGCTCATATTCTTTTGTAGCGTATTCGCCTTCGAATTTTGTGCGAATCCACGACTTCTTGTTTGGCTCTTGAATATGCATGAATTCAAGACCAATCTTCCCACAATATGTGTCCCACAATCGGATAATAATGTCGCGCAGCGTCGCCCGCTTTACACCACCCAATCCACCGGTGTTAAAAGTGCGGTCTAAATCCCATAGCGTAAAATTATAGTACTTGAGTTCAAGCTCAGGGTAATAGTAGTTGTCCAGCCCCAACGGATTGATGTTGGCATACAAATGTCCGCGCACGCGGTACGCGTTTATCAATTGCAGCACGCGGCTCTCTTTTTCAACAACTTCGCGCTCGTCGTGGTGAAAAATTCCATAATGAACTTGGTCCACATCCCACTTTATTGCTTCGAACGGAATGTTGTAAGCTGCATAAATCTGGTCGTAGAAGTTGCCTTCTCCGAGCAACAGCTGCTCCATGTATCGCAGAAACTCACCAGACTCTGCGCCTTGAATGATTCTGTGATCGTATGTAGACGTTACCTGCATGACTTTCGAAACCGCCATGTCCTTCATCATCTGCGGGTCAACCGCTTTGAATTCAGATGGATGGCTAATTGCTCCGGTTGCAATAATGAGCCCCTGACCGCTCATTAATCGCGGCATTGAGGCTACCGTGCCAATTCCGCCTGGATTGGTGAGAGACACAGTCGTGCCGGTAAGATCATCGACTGTCAGTTTATTGTTGCGTGCTTTGTTGATGATGTTGTTGTATTCACCAACAAATTGTTCAAATGTCAAGTCTTGAGCATTCTTGATGCTCGGTACAAGTAACGTGCGTGAGCCATCTTTTTTCTGAACATCAACGGCCAATCCAAAATTGATGTTCTTGCGGATAACGCGGTGAGGCTTTCCGTCGATGTAACCATATGTGTCATTCAGAGACGGAAACTTCTTCAGCGCTCGTACCATTGCCCAAGCAATGATATGCGTAAAACTGAGTTTTCTGTTACCGCGCTTGAGTTCAAAGTGATTGATAATTGCGCGGTTTTCTTCCAAAGCCTTGACTGGTAACGTACGGAAAGACGTTGCAGTTGGAACCTCTAAACTCGCCTCCATATTGGTGGCAATCTTCTCAGGCAAGCCAGCGAGCCTTTTCACTTCGTCGTTTGGGCCGGGAGTAATAGTGTTTTTCACTGGAGTTTCTGGTTCTGGTGCGGGAGCAGTTTGTTGCGTTGAAGTCGTTGGTTGCGCTGGAGATGGCGCAGGAGACGGCTTCTGTGCAGCCGTTTGCGCTTGTTCCTGAACACGTTGTGGTGCCGGCTCAGGTTTCTGTGCAGGCTCAGATTCAACACGACTCTGTCCAGACATTTGAGCCGGTTCGCGGCCGTCTGGAGTGTATCCACTCGTTTCGAAATACGTTCGCCATTGGGCGTCAACTGATTCCGGGTCTCGCATAAATTCGAAATAAAGGTCTTCGATGTATGCGTCGTTCATATTGAGCATTTGGTTTCCGCTCGATTGTACACACTTACTTAGATCTACAAAAATAAGAAAAGACAGCGTTAAAAACGCTGTCTTTACTACAGAATCTTATAGTTCTGATAACGAATCCGAAAACTACAATTTATTCTTCAATTTCCTTAACATCGGCCGCGCGCTGTCCGCCAGACATGGCTACAATTTCGTCATCGTAATAGTCAGAAATCACGGCCACTGCATGCAGAGCCGTTTCGAGACTATATCTGTTTACTTGACTAGATGGTAAAGAATAAGAGAAGCAAATGGTTTTGTCAAACAATAGTCCAAATGCACCGAAGTGCAACTCGGAATTCTTACGCAACAAGTACGTGAGTAGTTTGTCACTCATCTCTGCACCAGATACGACATTTGCAATACACTCAACCATGGCTTCAGTCCTTGTGAACTGTCTAACCACAATCATAATACTTGCTGAACCCTGGTTGACTGTGAACGATCCATCTGAGAATGATACGTAGTCTGGAGCAATGTCCTGAAGAAATGACTCCACTTGCGCCGAAGTACCATCGATGATAGCCTGTGCTGTGTGCGGGTCTCCTTCCTTAGAGAGATGTTGTACATCCATATTCATGTGTATATCCTTTCGTTGAATTGATTTCGTGTTCTGAATTATCCCCCGAAATTGCAGATATGCTGCAAATTGGGCTTTCGGTTATGATGTTGGATTTGGTGTTGAATTGTCCTCGGTATCAGGAGTGCTAGAAGCTTCTGGCAACATGCCCATCTCCCGTTTCAATTCTAGTAATCTGGCATCTTCCGATCCACCAGCGGATAGTTGTCTGAACTCTTCTTCAACTGAGGCATCACCGTCACTGAGCTGCTCAAATGCCTGAGCCTGTGATTCTAATTGCTCAACTTTATTCTCAAACTTGTCGAATTTGCTGAATGCATCACTACCAACACCGCTAAACGATTGGCTGATCTGCTTCTGAGCTTTGGCTGCTTGGCTACGAGCAATCAGAGTATTCTGTCGACTCCGAGCTTCATCCAATTTACCTTTTAATGTATCGAGCTGTGATCTCATTTTTGTGGCTGTGCTCTTTGCGGATTCCAGTGCTGGTTGCAAATCGTTCATCTGACGATCTTGCTGAGCTTTCTTTTCAAGAGCAGTTTTGGCGAGGTCATCTCGACCGGCATTTACGGCCTGAACAGCTTTATTATGCCATTCTTCCGAATTTCGTTTGGCTTTGAGCATTTTGCGCTCAAGCTGCTTTTCGTTTGCAATTGCATTGCCAACTGCCAGCGTTGCTTTATTGACCGATTCTTCCATTTCAATGACCATTTGCTTGATCATTTTTTCTGGATCTTCAGCTTTGTCAAGCGCATCATTTACGCTTGCTTTGAACACGTCACTTATGCGGCTGAAAATGCCCATTGTTACCTCTCTAACATGTGTTGACTGAATGTATGGTTGTTTTGTTAATGTCTATCAGATGCAACGTACTTGTACACTGCTTTATTGATGGTCACGAGCAGTCCTACGCACACAACCAAAAAAAGGTACAGAAAATTTAGTAATAATTCAGGCAATGCTAACGTTGTATATTAACAGTGGTTCTGGTTTCACATTTCAATTGAAGGGATTATGAATTTCGATTTCACCAAACTGATGAGTCAAGCCCGCGATATGCAGGAAAACATGAAGAAAGTGCAAGAACATGTTCGTTCTCAAACAATTCATGCTGAAAGCGGTGCAGGACTAGTTAAAGTTGAGATGTCTGGAGATATGCAGGTGCGCTCTCTGCACATAGATTCGTCGTTGCTAACTTCAGATAAAGCTCAGATTGTTCAAGATTTGGTTGTTGCAGCGATGAATACAGCAATCGTCGAAGCACAAGAACTTATGAAGTCTGAAATGCAGAAAGTGACGCCGGCTATTCCAGGAATGAATCTTCCATTTGGATCGTAACATGCAGTTTGCTTCTGAATCTCTTGAACGCGCGATTTCGGAATTGAGCAAGCTGCCTACAATTGGCAAGAAGTCCGCTCAACGCCTGGCTCTTCACATGTTGCGGCGCAGTCCAGAGGACACAATTCGATTGGCAGATGCTCTTGCTCACTTGGTGTCCAACATTCACTACTGTGAACAGTGTTGCAATTTGTGTGACACCCCAACTTGTGGTGTGTGCTCCTCGCCCAAACGCGAGTCTTCCATCATATGCGTTGTTGAAGAACCCGGCGATATGCTTGCAATTGAAAAAACTCATGAGTTTAATGGGCTGTATCATGTGCTGCACGGAGCGCTGAATCCTATGGACGGCATCGGACCATCGGACATTAAGCTTAAGGAACTCGTACAACGACTCGATGGTACGGTGGAAGAGCTCATTCTCGCACTCAATCCAAATGT
>JAUHYX010000249.1 GCA_030426285.1 bacterium | reverse complement strand
TTGACAACTGAGGGTACTGTTAGGGCCATCACAACTGAGGCTGCAGCAATGCAAACGAGAGACATTTGTACAATTCTCTCGGTGGACATTTGAACTGTTCTCAGCCGGCCAACAATATCTTTTCCAACAGTAATTGCTCCAATAAATCCGAGGCTGTCCAGTGTACTCATAATAGCCGCGATCACGCCTACGAGAAAGACTCCCACAAGGCCCGGAGGCAAAACGGATGCCAATTCGAAGTACGTGTTGAGCGGGTTTATATCCGGAAAATTGGCCACCGCGTAGAGCCCTGTCAGAATGAGGAGAACGTCAAATACAAACCATCCTCCAACGGCTAGTAACAAACCATTGCGTGCAGACGAGCGATCGTTGAGAGCACAACAGCGCTGATGAAAACTCGGGTCAACAAATGTTTGAAACGCAATCAGCGACCAGGCGATGATAAGTTGCCACTGGCCACCTCCGGTGAACGAAAGATGAGACTCGGGAAGATCAGAAACCAATTGCAGTGGACTCCCAAACGCCACCCAAGCACCAATCAGCAGTGTTCCATAACCCAAATACATTGCAATGCTCTGCACAAAGTCAGTTGCGACACCTGCACGTAGTCCACCAACAAATACATAGGCCAGCGATGTTGCCGCAGCGACTACAACAGAGGTCGTTAAGCCGATGTCGAACACCATGTTGAGAACAATTCCCAACGACAAAACATACGGAGCCGGAATTGAAAGAGCCAATACTGCAACGGCACCGAACAGTCCGGCAGATTTGCCGTATGCAGACTCAAGTTTGTCTGGCAATGTCACAATGCCAGATTCGCGAACTTTTGGGGCAATGAACACCGCATAGAGAATGGCGACCGCGTAGTATGGCATTCCCCACAATGTCCACTCAAACACTCCCATTGTGTACACATATTCACCGGCTCCCAAGACAGCTCCGTACCAAGTTGCAATGAGCGAGGTCACAAACAACGGCAACGTAAGTTTGCGTCCAGCTAGTAAGTACTCATTGTCATCGTTAGTTCTGTAGCGAAAGCCAACGAGAGCAATAGCCGCGATAAAAACGACGACTATTGCGATGTCAACAATAGAAACCGTCATTTACTTTTTAGCGTACGATGCGAGTGTCTGCGTGAGACCATCGTCAAGAACAACTTCTGGTTCCCAACCTGTTGCCTTGTTGAGTTTCTTATACGAGCAAACTGAACGCTGTTGTTCACCAACCATGGCAGGACCGTGTTCTTCTTCAGCTTTACTGCCCGTTCTGACATTGAGCACAGTGAAAATTGTATTTACACTTGTTTCGACACCTGTACAACAGTTAAACGAGCCAGTTAAGTCGCTCTCGAGCGCCATAACATTGGCACGAGCAACATCACCTACATACACATAGTCTCTCGTTTGGAAACCATCACCATTGATAACAGGTTGCTTACCCTTGCGAAGTGCTTCTGCGAAAATGGCAACTACACCTGCTTCGCCCTTTGGATTCTGACGAGGACCGTAGACATTGGTGTAGCGCAGCACAACATATTCCATTCCATGCGTAACGCGATAGTATGAGAGGTATTTTTCAGCTGCTAGTTTGGCTACGCCATAGGGGCATGATGGTCGTTTTGGGTGGCGTTCGTCTGCTGGGAAATACTTCTGTTCGCCGTAGATAGCTCCTCCAGTAGAAGCCATGATGAGCTTTTTCACACCGGTTTTGTGCGCCGACTCAAACACATTGATAGAACCCAGAATATTGACAGTTGCATCAAAGTCTGGCTCCTCAACTGAAACGCGCACATTGGCTTGTGCTGCATGGTGGTTCACGATGTCGAACTGCTCCTTCTCGAACAATTCACGAAGTTTTGAAGAACCAATATCCATTTTTACGAACGTAGCTTTTGAGTTTACGTTTTTCTTCAAACCAGTTGACAGATTGTCTATCACGGTTACATCATGTCCCGCCTCAACATATGCATCAACTACATGTGAGCCAATAAACCCAGCCCCACCTGTTACAGCGATTTTCATTTTCTTTTCAACGCTCATTGTATTTCAATTATTATTTTTTGAGTCCTTTGTTGGCGATGTCGGTGCGGTACATTTTCCCTTCAAACGATATTTTGTCTACCGCTTTGTACGCACGTTCTCTTGCCTTTTCGAGGCTCCAGCCATGTCCTGTAACAGCCAACACACGGCCACCATTGGTGAGGAGTTCGCCGTCGTCACCATAAACTGTCCCTGCATGGTACACGCGAACGTCTTTATCGACATCGGCTTCGACCACTCCTGAAATCTTCACACCCTTTTTGTAGGAGCCAGGGTACCCTTCTGAGGCCAGCACAACTGTGCACGCAAATCCGTCTGGCTCAGTGGACATACTGCGCTTGTCGAGTTCTCCACGAGCAGCTGAGGCCAGCAGCCTCGCCAAGTCTGCGCGCAGGACAGTCAATACTGCTTGAGTTTCGGGATCGCCAAAACGGACGTTAAACTCAACTACACGTGGTTTGTTTTTCTTGATCATCAGGCCAACATATAGGCACCCCACAAATGGCATTCCCTCTTCTGCCATGCCGCGAATAACCGGCTCAATAATCTCTTCTTTTGCCGCAGCCAAAACTGCATCTGTTACAATCGGAGCTGGTGCATACGCACCCATACCCCCAGTGTTTGGTCCTTTGTCACCGTCAAACGCCGCTTTGTGATCTTGCGAAGGGCTGAGCACTACAAATTCTTTGCCATCACTGATAGCAAACAAGCTAGCTTCTTCACCTTTCATGAATTCTTCTACAACCACAGTACTGCCAGCATCACCAAACTTTCCGCCAAATATTTCATTCAAAACCGAATGGGCTTCTTCTTCATTGTTACATATCACGACACCTTTTCCGGCAGCGAGTCCGTCGGCTTTAAGCACAACTGGAAACTTGTGGTCGGAAATATATTTGCGAGCAGCATCAATTTCAGTGTTGTCAAATGTGCGATACTTCGCCGTAGGGATCTTGTGACGAGCCATGAAGTCTTTTGCAAATCCTTTCGAGGATTCAAGCTGGGCGGCTTTGGCAGATGGTCCAAACACCGCGATACCTGCGCCGTTCAGCGAATCCGCAATTCCCGCAGCTAGTGGTGCTTCTGGCCCAACAACAACAAGATGAATTTCATTCTCTTGGCAAAACTCAATAATGCTCTTGTGATCTGAGATGTCAATTTCAGCATCTTCTGCAATGAGTTCCATGCCCGGATTTCCAGGCGCACAAAACACAATGCGAACAGATGGAGAATCAGATAAATAGTGTGCCAATGCGTGTTCGCGACCACCGCCGCCAATCAAAAGAACGTTCATACTGTAGGGTTACCCTTCAAGAAATTCATGTACCATTGTCGGAAACTCCTCTATAAGCTGAGGAATAGCTTCTACATTTTTACCGCCAGCGGTTGCCATATGAGGCTTTCCACCTCCGCCACCACCAACCTTCTTCGCTGCAATGCCAACGAGCTTGCCTGCAGGAAGTACCTTTTTAACGCCGTCAGTAGCTACACAGGCAATCTGAACTTTACCTTCGGAATCTGTTACGAGCAAGCCAATACCTTGCTCACCGAGTGCATTGCGCAACTCATCACCTAATTGCTTGAGTTGATTCATGTCCATTCCATGAACTCTGTGTGCAACTACCTTCACGCCTTTGACTTCTTTTGCCCCTTGTGCAAGTGCGGCCACATTCCCGCTCTGCCCAGCTACTTCAGCATCTGCAAGTGATTTCTTCAACTGTTGGATTTCCTTCAGCAACTCTTCATGGGCGTTTTCTTGCTCAGATATGCGCTGCTGAAGTCCAGTTACAAACTTCTGTGTACCCACACCTGTGACGGCTTCGACTCGGCGTATCCCAGCAGCAACACTGCCTTCTGAAACAAACTTAAATAGTCCAATTTCAGATGTGTTCGACACATGTGTACCTCCACAGAATTCGACAGAAAATTCAGGATCAACAGTCACAACTCGCACTCTATCGCCGTACTTGTCGCCAAAGAACATTTTCACATGCGGTATTTCACGTGCTTGTTCGATCTCTAACTCAGCGGTTTGAACGGGAATATACTCTCTGATTTTGTCGTTGACCATTGTCTCGATATCGCCAAGCTGAGCATCGGTGACTCTTTCAAAGTGCGGAAAATCAAAGCGCAACATATCTGGTCTTACTACGGAGCCCGACTGTTTAACGTGATCACCCAACACCCTGCGCAGCGCTTCGTGAAGTAGGTGAGTCACAGTGTGATTAGCTTGTATATGTTTTCTGCGAAGAGCATCAACAACGGCATGCGCATTTACTCCTACAAAGTCGGCATTCACCTGTTCCGAAACTACGTGTAGGATTGCATTGCCAATTTTGCGTGTATCTTCTACAGTGTAGGATTCACCATTAACAATGATTTGCCCGGTGTCGGATACTTGTCCTCCCGATTCCACATAAAACGGTGTTTCGGCCAAGGCAATCGTGTTGTCCTTCGCATACGTCACTGGCGAGTCCTGTTCAGTGCGATCGTATCCGGTAAACTCTGACTCCACATCCAGTGATTCTTCAACTG
>JAUHYX010000248.1 GCA_030426285.1 bacterium | reverse complement strand
GGAGCAAGTGTAAATGACCTGGGTTCAAAGAAAACATAGCTGAGAAGTGGTACGTGTCGATTGTCAATAAATTCTTCAATAGAAATACGAGCGCTACTCACTTCAGTGCCATCGTCGAGCACAAACTTTGTAGAAATACCTGCGGCGAGTAGTGGACGAATTTCTGGATACTGCCACACATAATTTTCAACGCTCGATACAGTATGTATGATCTCAGATTCAGTGTAGCTACGCGAAACTGTCGTCACAACTGTATCCAGAATCAACTCCGGTGTATTCACTCCTGGAATACGCTTGATAACGGTGTCGCGCACAAGAGCCAATGTGTCGTATCGAACACTGCGTTCTTCTTGCTCAGGAAGCGGAACTTCAACTGCGGATTCAGGAGAACCAAATACGAGCCGAACACCTGCTTGAACATGAAATTGAGAGGAATATGGCAACACAGGTGCGAGCGTTGTGCCACAATCAACATGTAGTACGGACTGTAGCCCATCTGGGTCTCCAAGAACATATGCGAGTCCTAGCGAAGGAACAATCTCTACCGCACCAACCGCTATATCCGATTCAGTGGCCAATGTGCGGGAACTACTTCCAGACGTGTACTCAAAATCTTGAGCGCGCTCAGTTTCATCGAGTGAAAGCGAAACGGGAATAACCGCGGCAAGTGAGGGAGTAAGAGCTAAGTTTCCCCACAATGGAATTTCGCCAACGGACTGCAGTACTAGGTCAACTCTTTGTACCTCTAGCTCATGCATGAAATTCGTAAGGCGCGTTCGGGATGCATCATTGGGATCGCGCGTGAGCAAAACGGTATCGCCGGCAAATGATTGCTGGGAGAACCGCGCGCCAATCAAGCCCGAGAGAAAAGTGCGGCCAACATGAGCTCTACCTCCTGCGCCTACCTGCATTCCAAAAGATGTGGTGCTTGGCAGCATGGCTACACTTCCCGGAGAGGGGTTCAACGAGACACCTTCAAGAGATGTATTAGTTCCGAGCAACGAGAGATCCACAAGGGGGCTGATTTGTTGCGCTTGTGCTGTACCACAGACACAACAAACAAGCATCACTATGATGTGTAGCGTACGTCGCACTATTGAACCACAATAAATGATCTTACGACTACGAACGAATCCGTCCAGCATCGCACAAAAAACAGGCCAGTTCGAAACGCCGAAACATTTGGCTGCAACAGCTGAAACTCAGACTCTTGTTGTGGGAGCGTACCGGAGTAAAGCCGTGTTCCAAACAAATCCAGGATCTCAATACTAGCGCCTTGTAGGCGTTCGTCAAACGAAATACCAAGAGAATTTGCAACCTGTAGTGGATTCGGAGCAAGATCCAAATAGAGTCCACCACCGGTAATTGTCTGCTCTGCATGTGCATCTACAACTGTTACCAAAGCGCCGGAATAGGCGCCGTCAACTAGCTGCTCAACATTGCCATTCATGACACGCATACTTGCAATTTGTAGAGAATCAGAACGAGCATTGCCCAACAGTAGGACAAACGACGGATACTGCTGAATGCCTATATTCATGTCAAATGTTGCTGTGTCATATACACTTACCCCGCTGCGTATATTGGATGCTTCAAGTGGGAATGCAAGAGTTCTATTGAAAACAATATCGATCAACAGATCTCGTTCTTCGAGGTTGTTCGTTACTATTGCATTGATTGCTACAGTATCTCCAATTGATCCAAACGCATCTTGCAAGAACGCACCGCCTGAAACACCCTTCGTAACAAGCCGCAAGTCTATCACCGTTGGGGTAGGACAATGTTGCAGATACACTTCTACTGAAGCATCAACTGCATCTATGTCACCGGAGAAATCGACCAAAAGCTCCGCCGGAGTACCGCCAACCATGTCACCTCCCGAAAGCCCCGAAAGAGTGTAAATACTCGGGTCACCTATCAATTCTACTCGTTCAACCCTATATTCATTTGTAGTTGGCAAATCCAAGAACACTGACTGAGATTGCGGTTGGCCATTGTTCGCAAACTCGACGATTCTGGCAGGTGAAACAACAAACGCAGCTCGTTCAACAGTACAAACGAGCTGTATAGTCTGAGGTAGAGCACATGATCCACCGCGGACAACCATGGTGCCTTCATATGTTCCAGGCGGGAGATTATCTCGCAACTGTACCTGAGGAAAAAACAGTTCGCCCGGAGCGAGTGTTGCTGTGCTATTACTCGATGCAACAAAGAGAAACTCGCCTTGCAATTCAACCTGAACATCAATGTCAAAAGGAGACTGGTTGACAATTGCCGTTGCCCCAGTTGTCACAACATCTGCGCACTCTAAAATTGGGGGAAGTTCCAAGTATTCTACATCGGTTGAAAGTTGTGCGTTACGCGCTTCACCAGCAAAACTCAGTGTGAGAATCCCAGTGCAGTCGGCATTGTTATCGAGCATATACTCCAGCTCAATTCTACCATCAAAAGCACCTTGAACTGATGGCGAAAACACAATTTGCAGTGCAGCAACTTCGCCTGGTGCAAGTTGTTGTTTTGCACTCTGCACATCAACGATCCCATTGGGAGTATCAATGTCAACTATTTCAAGGTTGCGGTCAGTAGTGTTTTCTAGTATCCTGACAACGCTTGCGCTACTGCTACAGGATTCAACAATACCCAGCTCAATGTGCGAGGGTTTTAACGTTGGTGGAGACTCGGCCAATTCGCCGAACAGATCAAATTGCAAAGGATCGCCACACGAAGGAAACAGCGTTAATCTGGCTGATGTGGAACCGACTGCGACAGGTTCGTACTTAAATGAGACTTCGGCGGTCTCACCCGGCTTAATTTCAATCGGAAAGTCACTTTCAATACGGAAATCAAAATTGAGTCCTATGTCATATCCGATAATAAATTCAGTGTTGTCACCAGAGTTTTTGATTTCAAGACTCGCGATTGTGGAGTATACACATGTAGGCAATACTGGTAGAGAAATCGTGGAACTGGTACTGCCCAAACTGTGCTGTGTAGAGACAAACAATTGAGCTTCTCGTGTCGTGTCGTTCCCAGCGCAGCTCTCAACAATTGCGCGGTATCGCGTGGCGTGCAGAGCTTGAGGAACACTGTTCAGTATCAGAACGTCTGCTACCATTGTGTCGCGCCACTCTCCATCCTTAAAGATCTGCCATCGCGTATCCGAAACCGCTATATCAAACTGTTTAGAGAACTTCCCAGTGAAGGCTACATCATCACCTATACACACTGCTGCGTCGACTGGTTGTTGAGTCCATTCTGGAGCAACATACTCTCGATAAACCACAGTGTTGGAAGAGGGGTATTCACATGAACCCAAAGCAGTACATTTTACTTCAACCTGTTCAGCGGGTTCGAGGTCGGGCAACGTAAACGTCAATACACTCGACTGTTCAGCTAGCGGTATCCACGCTTGTTGATCGATACGATATGACCATGCATACGTGGCATCAATGTCTTGAGATGGGACTGCCGTGAGATTGACTTTTTCACCCGGACACACCCTGTGCACACCGGCAACCAACAGTGTGACTGTTGTGTTGTCGACCTCCACTTCGGCAATGTCGCTCGTGTCAGAACCACAAAAATTTGTTGCTACTGATCGATACCTTCGTGACTCTCCAGGCAAGAAGGAAGCCGTAGCGACAGGTAGATCGCGCGAAATCGCACCGACTAAGTCTACCCATCCATTCTCCTCAAACACCTGCCACCGGTATGTGCTTTCAGGACTAGACTCAGCCCTAGATGTCAACCACACAACGCTGTCCTTACATGCTACCATGTGGGTAGGGTGCATCCTAAATTCTGGTTTCTTTTGAACTTGCACTCCAACAAATGCTTCCCTTGTCAGCGAAACATCGGAAACAGCTCGAACAACGATGTTGTACTGTCCTACATCAGCATCCTCTGGAACGAACAGTGCTGCACCATTGTCACTAGTAGCAAGCGGTCCTACCTGAATGCTAAATCCACCTGAAGATTTTGACAGCTGAACGACAATTGAGTCTACAAACTCTGATGCCTCCCACTCAACATACAGCGTGTCTCCGGCACACACTTCGATGTCACCAGTTGGAGAAGTGATATTCAAAAAGGGACTTATTTCGGCTACAAATCCATCGGTTTGACCGCTGTAGGATGCCTTAAATGACTTCTTTATTGGGAACGAAGCGCTACTCGATTGTGTACGCCCTACGATGCAAACATCTGAATTAAACACTGTCATAGCTTGAGCTATATCCTGTTCTTGCCCACCTATGAGCGTTGAATACGCTATACTGTCTTCTCCTGGGACTAACAGTGCAACAAATGCATCGCCACTGCCAGCATACGATGTCACATCAATGTCTGTAAGAGGAAAACCCGCAGAGTATGTCATTCCACCAAGCATATATCCCGAACTATACGAGTGCAAACACTCTACTTGGTTCCAATTTGAGGATTGCCCAAGCCTTGGACCGACATACGACGCGAAGCTCCTTGAACCATCTGGATTGAACTCCACGAGCACAATATTTGGGCCATCTGTTAACTGAACTTCTAACGAATCTTCGGTCACAGGGAAGTCAATGCCAGTGGTTTCCAATGCAATAGCAAAAGCACTACTGCTGCCATCTACAGCCACTGCAGTCGTATATGCATCT
>JAUHYX010000247.1 GCA_030426285.1 bacterium | reverse complement strand
CAAAGAACAATGCCATGCTCGCCAATCCTATGATAGCGACCTGCTTTGCTCCTTGCTGCTGTCTATTTTTGAGCTCAATAAATGCCGTCAGGCCGTATCCCGCCAAAATGGGGACAGCAAACTGCAGCAATACCAGCACCATGGATGGAGCTCGAAACTTGTTGAACCCAGGTACTAGCTCAAAGAAGGCATCGTACAGAAATGTGGGAGAATTTCCGCCAAACGACAGCAGTAGCGAAAAGACGCCCAAAAAGGCTAGAAAGGCAACAAAGACATTGTTGCGGAAATACCACACGCCAATAATGGCAAGAGCTAGCACGAATATTCCCATGTAGTTTGCTGCATCTGTAAATGGCATTTGTCCCCAATACGTTGGAATCACTTGTGCCTGATTCCGCGTTGCAGGTCCCTGATACTCCAACTTTCCATAACCAAAGTAGTTTGGAACCAAGAATGTGATAATCTCTTCGGGTGAGAACGACCACTGAGTGGCATACCCTTTGTCGTGTCCACCATCCGCCTCTGCCTGGTCAACTGCAGTTATGGGCGATGTACTTCGCGTAGAATGTGGAGTGTATTCCAAGACACTCAAGTAGCGATCGGATGCCATCATGAAAGACAATATCCCGGCTACGACCAAGGCAGCAGTGCTGCGAGCAACTCCGGCAATTGTCTCCTTCTTGATCATTCGAGCAACAAACTCAAACATAAGGTACAGTCCGAAAGCCAAGACGCCGTAAAACACCATTTGCACGTGCGTGGATTCAACCAACAAATGCACGGCTATGATGAGCACGGTGAGATATGTAACCGTGAACTTTTCCCGCAATCGCTCCAAACACAGCAATATCCAAGGGAAGGTCATGAGCGCAATAGGTTTTGTGTTGTGACCGATCATAATCCACACAATCACGAAGGTGGAAAACACGGCAGCAAACGAGGTAAAGAATGCCACAAATCGCGAGTGTTTTTTGCTTCGCATCAGCACAAACATGCCGATTGCATACAGCATATACGTGACTGAAACGCGGGCGGCATCGCTGTCGAAAATACTCCCAAATGCACGTGTCACACCGATAAATACTTCGGTAACAACATCCCACCATCTATGCCCGGTTGTGAGCAGTGAACCATACGAAGGTAGCCCTGAAAAAATATGCGGATTCCACAGCGGAAAGGCTTCTGCTTGCTCCAAGTAGGGTACAAAACTATTTGATGCAGCATTATCAGAAGCGTTAAACGAACCGCCGAAAAAGGCGCCACTCAAAAACACGATAATAGAAACAACGAGCACACCCATAAGAGCGGCTGATTGGTATTTTTCAGGAACGAGGCCTTGCGAGGAATGTTTGTTTGATTTTCGCGAGGATGCTGTTGCTTTTTTTGATGTCATAATTCTTCGTGTTCTTGCGATTGAAGTAATGAATCCAGGGCAGAAGCAAGAGTTCGAGCAGACTCTCTGCGTTCATACTTCGCCACTGAGTTGTTGTCTCCCTCCCATGTATCCTGTCCCGCTCGCCAACGGTCAACAACATGCAGTACATGTTGAGCTGTGACTTCTGGTTGAGATTGATGGGAAACTGCGCCGCCATTTGTCTGTTTCAAAAGATCCGCAATTGCACTCTGCAATGGTGCAATGGCGATGACAGGACGATGCGTACCAATGTACTCATACACTTTGCCCGGTACAATTTCTTGACTTTCCTTAGCCTCGTCTACAACGAGTAGCAGGGCATCGGAATCCAAGCACAATTCTATCGACTTGCCATGGGGCACGTACCCTACAATATCAATAACGCCTGGAAATGCAGAGTCAAATGATGCAAACATTGCTTGAACTTCGTCGCCAAACCGCCCAACAAATCGAATGGTTATTTCCTCGGGACGAAGCAATTGAGATTCAAACAATTGCGTTAAAGCTATGAAAAAACTTTCAGGATTGCGCGTACCATACATCGAACCTGTGTACGTGATCGTACACTTTGCTCGCCGGCTAGAAGTTTCTGCTTTGGTTTCTGGGAAGTCTGCTGAATCAAATCCATTGGGTACGTGGAGCAGTTTCTTTGTGTCCAAGTCCGGAACCTTGGCATGGATGTCTCGTGCGATACCTTGCCATGCACATTCGAGCACGTCGGCAGTGCGGTATACTGATGCCTCGAGCGAAGCGTCAATTGCAGCAGGAAGCCACCACCTATTGGGCGTGGACTGAAATCCAGTCCACGGATCGCGAAATCCGGCGACCCACGGCAGGCCAAATTGTCTCTTCACCGCCCGGGCGATGAGTGATGTTGTATATGGAGGAGATGACGAGTAAACAGCTTGGCAGTTGAACTCTTTGACAAGCCTTTTTGCCGCCGGAATACCTGTCCAGAGCCACCCCATTCGCGCATCGGGTATGAAAAAGGTAGCCCGAATCCACTCTGCGACTGAGCGTTTGAGATCTGAGCTCGATCCATCTTTGGAAATCACGTTGACGTCTACCGGGGCATCCTTTTTTGCACCGGTGAACTTGCGGTACAGGTCATAAGGTTCAGGAATGTGGACACGTTCAACATGCACATCCTCTGGAATTTGCTGAAGTAGCGATTCATCGCGCGCTGGAAAGTCGCCATTCGATACAGTAAGCACAACAGGTTGCCAGCCAAACTCGCGCAAATATTGGCAATGCTTCAAAACCCGTTGCACTCCGGGCCCTCCTGAGGGAGGAAAATAGTATGCTATGATGAGCACATGTTTCACTGTGCTTTCTGCAGAATAAAGGCCGCTTCCATGGCGAAAAAGTCTCTAAAAAACGGTAGGTAACGCAATGCGTGAAACGACATTGAGAACGGCAAACCCAGTCTAAATCGGTACACAGGCCGCAACAAAAAGTAGCCTTCCCACAATACGCTTAAACCCGAAAGTTCAACAGCTTTGTGCATTTTTGCGGTGGAGAATCGAATGTTTTGCAAGCGTTGCGTTTCGATCACATCGGGTGCTCTTCCGCCTTTTGTCAAACTCGTAAACACGGGTTTTGGCAACAGATGAATCCACGGCAATTTGCCAATTGTGGTATTGAGCGTGTGTTGGTGCCCGCCAAAGGGAGATCTAAAGGGTGGAAAATTCACATACACCAATCCACCGGGTTTCAGCATGTGTGAGATATTTTTCAATGCCGCTTGCGCATCGTCCAAGTGCTCAATCACATCGCGAAGCATCACCAAATCAAAACTGCTGTTCTGGCCTTCAACAGGTTCACTCACGATATCGTTGTATTGAAATTGGGCCGGTAATTGCGTCAGTGATGCCAACGCTTCCGCATTGTTCAACCGGACAGTATCGATATCGGTACCCAAGGCTCGGGAAGCGCCACACTCTACCAAAGCAGCGAGAACTCCACCTTCCGCGCACCCCACTTCGCAAATGGCCTGACCTTTCTTAAAGAGTCCGTGCTCTCGTAAAAAAGGGATGATAATTTCACGGCCGAGCAAATATTGATACTTCCACAGCTTGCGCGTACTCGGATCAATATCTGTTGCTGCGTCTACAAGACTTGTAACGCGTTGTGCATCTTGCAAACTTGATTTCATACTGGGATCGGCAAGTTTTTGGTGACAGAGTCTAGTACGGACTGCGGTGTGATTGACGTCATGCACGGTTCGGAACGCGAGCAGGACGGACTGAAATAACAATCACATCCAGTTGGCGGCTGAATAATTTCGCCGCGATTGTACAGCTCAAATTCATGTGGGTTGAAGATATTCACAAAAAGAACAATCGGTATTTGCAAACCCATCGCCATGTGCATTGCCATGGTCACGCCAGTCACTACCAGATCGCACTGACCAATGAGACCAATGAACTCTTGAAGTCCGAACACCCCGGCGTACTGTGCGCCACTTTGCTCTGCTAAACGCACGTTCTTTTCGTGTTCTTGTGGTCCACCAAGCAAGAGCACATCGTAGCCTTGTTGCAGCAGACTCTTTGCCAACTCAACCCAGTTTTCTTCTTCCCACAATCTGGTATTCCAACGGCCACCACACCCTGTATTCAACCCTACAAGATTTTTTTCCCGCTTAATCTGAACAGGAGTTGGCACGGAATCGAGAACATACTCTTCACCGTTAAAACTGTACCCACAAATCTCAAAGATTTCTTGAGGATAGCTCTTTGTGTTTTCGCGATTGAGCTCATCAGAAAGACCTGTTAAGAACTTATGGTGCGCTCGTTCATCTATTGGTGCAGGTTTACCATCTACAAGGCAAAAGCCGCGTTTGTCGTTGCTGCGAACTTCGTTGACAAGTGCGCATGCTTGCGGTTCTTTATCAAGGTTGATAACCACATCGAATTCTGTATTGCGCACAACGATGTGGGAATCTATGTCCCAGGCAAGAACGCGCTCAACTGAAGAAGGAACAACATCTGGATACTGTGTCAACCACCAAATTTCACATCCTTCGTACACCTTGCGCAATTTTTCGAGCAAAGGAGTCGTGCGAATTACATCGCCAATAGCACCGAGCTTTACAATCAGAATTCTTTTGCTGCGCGGGCTGTACTCAGGACAATCAATACAGTGGTACCCAGATTGCTTATGAGGTTTGCAAGGAAGATCACCGCGAAACCAGCGACAATCAGCGTGATACACAAGTCTGTTATCGCTCATTTCTACAATTTGTACATGATCGT